>JALSLX010000106.1 GCA_026988095.1 Thiotrichaceae bacterium | reverse complement strand
AAATAATTATCCGTTCAGCTTGCTATCAGGCTTTAAATGTTAGTCTGGATATAATAAAAATTATAAACAATTCAATCATGAATAATATCTCTACTTTTCTTGAAAAGTCTGGGGAGATACATAATCTATTATCATTATTAGATAAAGTATTAAAAACTAGACCTAAAGCGTTGACAATATTTTCAGCCTCAAAAAATAAGTTTACAAAAGTAACTATGAACCCTATTTTGAAGGCCTTAGATATTCCTGTTTCTGGGGGTATTTTCCATAAAATAATATATAAAGATCAGTTGCTAGCCAAAGGCTCAATTATTGTTGCTTGGTATAATGAAATTAAAATCACTAATTATAAAAACATTGAAAATACTACTTCAATAAGAGATTTGGTTGGCACAAGTATTCAAGATCTAACCGCAAAAGATAACGGTGAATACCTGATTTTTATTGATTCTGCGGTACCAAAACTTGAAGATAATCTTGATGTTCTCTATAAAAAGATAGGCTTTCGAGCATCATTTGCCGGCGGTGGAGCAGGATCTATAAAATTAAAATCCCAACCCTGCATCTTTACAAATGATGGCCTATTACGAAATGTAATGCAGACTGTAGCAACCAATCATAAAGCTAAAATAACAACCACGCATGGCTGGCAGAAGCAATCAGGGCCACACCTAGTTACATCATCGTACAAAACAAAAATTAAAACGCTTAACTATGAACCTGTAATTCCCTATTTTAAAAAACACAATACATTATTTAGAAATCATAATTTGAAAAGTACAGCCTTCTCTTCATTTTTCAACGAATATCCAATTGGAATTGAAAATATTGATGGAGAATTATTGATACGAGAACCTGTACGTTTTACTGAAGATGAAATTGAATACATTGGAAACATACCAGAATACTCAAAAATACATATCTTAGCAGGCACAAAAGATTCATCTAGAGAATCGGTGAACAAAGAATTGCAAAAACTCAAATTAAAAGAAGAAAAAGGAACTGATGCCACTTTTATTTTCGCTTGTGCTTATCGAGATGACTCGGATCACAATGGATATTCAAAAGAAATAAAAATGTTAAATAATCATGTGTCAAACAAAGAAAATGTTATTGGTGTGATGACCATGGGTGAAATTGCAACAGGTAAGTCAAGACTTCTACATTTACAAACCCAATCCATTGTTATATCAAGACTATCGGGTGAACAATGAAAGCAACAGATACGCTTGATATTGTCCTTATTCAACATGAACTACTGATGGCAGTGGGTAAATCACTTGATGTAAAGGAAATGTTAGAGAAATTCTCAAATACAGCCATTAAAGCCCTTAACGCACCTTCAATTCATATTTTATTAAAAAAGAATCCTGAATATGCTTGTGAGAACTTAAACATCAGCTACCCCAAAATATCAGAATCTGGATATGATGTTTTTGAAAATAGTTTTATGAGTATTCCCGTGGAAACCTCATTTATTGATTGTGTTTCATCAAAAGATATGTACAGTTATTATTTTTCAATAAAAAATGTTGGTTACATCATCTTTGAACGCTATAAAAAGGAATTACATAGAAATTTAGTACAGGCACTTATTCCTATAGTAGAACGGCTTGGATATGCTTGTTTAACCTGCTATCAACATACACAACTCATTAGTAATGAGAAACGAAATGAAATATCAGAAATAAAGTTGAGATTAGAAAAATCTAAGCTAGAAACAACGTTAAAAGCCATTTCAAATGGTGTTATCACTCTCAATAGAGAGCTTGAAATACTATATATGAACCCTAAAGCAGAATCTTTATTAGGCGTGTCTGAAACCAATTATAAAGACCAAAATATATTTGAATATTTTAATCTTTCTGACACAGATGAAAATACTAAAAATGTTACAAAAATGTTTTTTGATTACCTTAAAATAAAGGGTGTCTGGAAAAATGTAATGCCGTTGAACCTAGAGACAAAATTAGGGGAAAAATTGTCTATAGAGGTTAATGCGAAAGGTGTAAAAAATAACAGCGGTGATATTTCAAGTTATGTAATTGTAATCCAAGATGTTACACATACCTTAGCGATTGAAAATAAACTTAAATGGCAAGCAACACATGATCCTCTCACCCATTTACTCAATAGACGTGGCTTTGAGTCTCATTTACAACGTGTAGTTTATCGGAACAATATCAGTAACCATGTTCTGCTATTCTTAGATTTAGATAGATTTAAAATTGTTAATGATGTTTGTGGCCACCAAGCAGGAGACTCTCTTTTACAACAAATCTCTGAACTGATTAGTATTGATGTTAGAGCAACTGATGTTTTATCACGTTTAGGGGGAGATGAGTTTGGAATAATTTTGCATGATTGCACTCTAGATTATGCTTTAAATTTAGCGGAACGTATAAAACAAAGCGTCGCTAAATTCCGATTCTCATGGGAAAAAAGTTTATTTAGTATAGGCGTTAGTATTGGTGTTTCAAATATTGATAAACTGACTACTGATGTGGATAAAATAATGAACCAAGCTGATATGGCTTGTTATGCAGCAAAAGAAAATGGTCGAAATCAAGTGTATTTAGCAAATACGGATACAGAAGATGGCTTAATTGAAAAGACTAATACTAATTTTGTCAGCCTTATTAACTCCGCTATTGAAGAAGATAGATTAATTCTCTATGGACAGATAATTGAACCAGTATTCCCTGAAAGTGGTGAAAAGCCGCACATTGAAGTTCTTTTGAGAATGAAAGATAACGATAAGATTATACCGCCTGATGCATTTTTGCCCATTGCCGAACGATACGGGAAAATACGCGATATTGACCTTTGGGTGATACAAAAATCAATAGAATATTTAAAGAGCAATAAAGGATTTCATATCAACATCAATCTATCGGGTGTAACACTTAGTGATGTGAATACATTAAAAGAAATTGTGAAAACCGTAGAATATAACCCTAATGAAGCAAAAAGTATTTGTTTCGAAATTACAGAAACAGCTGTAATAACCAACCTCGATAGGTGTATTAGCTTTATAAAAGACTTACAAGCATTAGGCTGTAGCTTTGCGTTAGATGATTTTGGTAGTGGGCTATCATCCTTTAGTTACTTAAAACATCTTCCAGTTAAATATCTAAAAATTGATGGCTCTTTTATTAAAGATATATGCAATAACAGAACTGATGAAATTGTAGTTTCGTCTATTCATCAAACTGCAAAGGCTCTATCAATTAAAACAGTTGCAGAATATGTTTCAAATGATGAAATATATAATAAAGTTAAAAAAATCGGAATCGATTTTGTACAAGGATACACTATAGGGAAACCCTGCGAGTTAGCTGAATTAGCTGAAAAAATTAATGCTAAACAGAATAAAAAATTAACAGTAACTGTTTAGTGATACGCATATTGGTCTATGGATAACATCCTCGCTAAAATGCGAGGATGTACAACATGAATAGATCTTCACCATCATATTAAGAAAACACTGATTAAGTCCCATAAGTTCTGACAACGCCAAGTTCCCAAGGTCGAGGTATTTGTTTTTTGCATAGTCATTCTATGGTAAAAACAAATAACGAAGTAATTGGGAACTTTGGCTAAGCAGAATTTTATTGGACTTAATCAGTGTTTCCTTAAGCTGCAATAACAGGTATTCCCTTTATATGAGCTTCAATGTTATCCGCAGATTTTTGATAGCTTTCAATCTCGTTAAAATTCAAATAGCGGTAAATATCATCTGACATGGTATCAAGCTCACTGGCATACTTCATATATTCTTCTGCGGTTGGTATTTTACCCAATAAAGCCGCGACAGAGGCTAGCTCTGCGGAACCTAAATAAACATCAGCTCCATCACCTAAACGATTAGGGAAGTTACGGGTAGAGGTTGATACAACCGTTGAGTTAGCCGCAACACGTGCCTGATTACCCATACATAATGAGCAACCTGGCATTTCAGTACGCGCTCCTGCGCGACCAAAAATATTGTAATAGCCCTCTTCCATTAACTGATGTTCATCCATCTTTGTAGGAGGTACAATCCATAATCGAGTAGGAACCGTCACACCTGCCTTATCAAGCAATTTACCCGCTGCTCTAAAGTGACCAATATTGGTCATACAAGAACCTATAAATACCTCATCAACTTTAGCACCTGCAACATCTGACAATGTTTTAACATCATCAGGATCATTGGGGCAAGCAAGTAACGGCTCTTTAATGTCATCCATATTAATTTCGATAACTTCTGCATATTCTGCATCAGCATCAGCTTCTAATAGTTCCGGATTATCTACCCAATCTTGCATCGATTTTATGCGTCTTGCGATAGTACGTTCATCACCATAACCCTCAGAAATCATCCACTTTAATAAAGTAATATTAGAGTTTAGGTATTCAATAATAGGTTCTTTATTTAGTTTTATTGAGCAACCAGATGCCGAACGCTCGGCAGAAGCATCAGACAACTCAAAAGCCTGCTCTACTTTAAGATCAGGTAAGCCTTCTATCTCAAGAACACGCCCAGAATAAACATTTACCTTGCCTTCTTTTTCAACCGTGAGTAATCCTCTTTGGATAGCTGCGTAAGGAATTGCATTCACCAAATCACGCAGTGTAATTCCAGGTTGAATAGTACCTGTAAATCTAACTAAAACAGACTCTGGCATATCCAAAGGCATAACGCCTGTTGCGGCGGCAAAAGCAACCAAACCAGAACCCGCAGGAAATGAAATACCAATAGGAAAACGTGTATGTGAATCACCACCCGTGCCGACTGTATCAGGTAATAGCATACGATTTAACCACGAGTGGATGATTCCATCACCTGCGCGTAATGACACACCACCACGGTTCATAATAAACTCAGGAAGCGTATGTTGTGTATCAATATCGATAGGGCGAGGATAAGCCGCAGTATGACAAAATGATTGCATAGTTAAATCAGCTGAGAAGCCTAAACAAGCTAAATCTTTTAGCTCATCACGTGTCATTGGGCCAGTAGTATCTTGTGAACCGACTGTCGTCATTTTAGGCTCACAGTATTGATCAGGGCGTACACCCTCAAGCCCACAGGCTTTACCCACCATTTTTTGAGCAAGTGTATAGCCTTTGTTAGATGATTTTGGTTCATCTGGTTTAGCAAATAAATCTAATGGCTCTAAATTTAAAGCCTCACGAGCTCGTTCGGTTAAACCACGTCCAATAATTAATGGAATACGCCCACCAGCCTGCACCTCATCAACGAGCACAGGTGTATTTAACTCAAATGTAGAGATCACATCATCAGTTCCGCTACGCTTAGCCACTCCTTCAAACGGATAGACATCTATCACGTCGCCCATTTCCATTTTAGAAACGTCCATCTCGATGGGTAATGCCCCCGCATCTTCCATCGTATTAAAGAAAATGGGCGCTATTTTATTACCAAAACAATAACCACCATCACGTTTGTTAGGAATATTTGGAATATCATTGCCCATATACCAAAGTACGGAGTTTGTAGCAGATTTACGCGACGACCCAGTACCAACCACATCACCTACATAAGCAATTGGATATCCTTTTTCTTTAAGCTCTTCAATCGTTGCTAAGGGTTTATCGGTAAAATTAGGACGTGGCATTTTAAGCATAGCCAAAGCATGCAATGGAATATCGGGGCGCGACCAAGCATCAGGGGCTGGTGATAAATCATCCGTATTTGTCTCCCCGGGTACTTTAAAGACTGTAACTGTAATCTTTTCTGCTAATTTAGGGCGTGAGGTAAACCACTGTGCATCTGCCCAAGATTGCACCACTTGTTTTGCGTAATCATTACCCGCGTCAGATAACTCTTTAACATCGTGAAAAGCATCAAACATCAATAATGTTTTAGACAAGGCTTTAACGGCTGTAGGTGCGAGTGCATCATCTTTTAATGCAGTAATTAATGGCTGAATATTATATCCACCCAACATTGTACCTAGTAGCTCAACAGCTTTAACCGCATCTACTAAAGGAGACTGTGTTTCTCCACTAGCAATAGCTGCTAAAAAACCAGCTTTAACATAAGCTGCATCATCAACCCCCGCTGGAACACGATTTACTAATAAATCCAATAACTCATTCTCATCTGCTCCTGCTGGATTTTTAAGGAGTTCAACCAAATCAGCCATTTGTTCTGCACTTAACGGTTTTGGAGGGATGCCTTGTTCGGCGCGTTCTTTCACGTGTTGGTGGTATGTTTCTAACATCTTATTATCCTTAAAACTTGAATTACTATTGATAAACATCATTATCTAAACCGTAAAGCGTATCAAGTCTTACTTTTAAATGAAGGGTATTAAAACTATGAAGTCATTGATCAGGCAGTTCCCTAAGCAAGGCATCATTATAAATCTACTCTTATTAGTCGCGTTGGCAAGCTTAATTATAGGTGTCACGTCTCCCTTACTCACTTTAGAAAAGCTCTATTTCTTCGAAAACACTGTTACTCTATTCACTACCGTAACTGGGCTATTAGCGCAAAAAGAATGGTTTCTATTCTTTGTTATTGCAATTTTCAGCCTTTGTATCCCCATTATAAAAGTCGCTAGCCTTATGCTCATCTTGAACCTAGAATATAAAAAAGGCTCATTTCTAGACAAGGCTCTGCATGTTATAGAAACTCTTGGTAAGTGGTCAATGCTTGATGTTTTTGTCGTCGCCCTACTCCTGGTTTCTGTTAAATTAGGCGTACTGGCTAAGGTTGATGTACATTATGGGCTGTATGTTTTCGCCATATCTGTACTTTTAACAATGGGTTTAAGCTTTTGGATCTATCATCTTGCTAAAAAGAGGTTGTAATTGGTTATATATCTAACCCACCCCCCCTGTTTTTCGATGATTTGTATTTTTTAAGCCGATTACAAATACAAATCATCGAGCCGAGCGGAGCGAGACCATGTTGGAGCACCGCGACGACAACCCGATAGGGTGCATAAAATGCATAAAAACAGGGGTGGATAATTGGAATTATCTATTTCTTGCCATTTATCCTATTAAGATTAGGTTTAATCAGTTTACATTCCAAATAGTCTCTTAAGTTCGATATAAAACACACCTAATCTTGGCTTTAACCGTCTGTTATATTGCAGGTACAGCGTTAAATTGCTTAAAAAGGAATTAAGGATAGAATTTACATGAAGAAAAGCTCGCTCAGGCTCTCCATTCTATTGGTAT
>JALSLX010000105.1 GCA_026988095.1 Thiotrichaceae bacterium | reverse complement strand
GTTAGCGCTGAGGAGCGAAGTCCAACGTGACATACGTTTGCTGGGCTGGGCTTCGCTCCTCAGCGCCAACCTACAATTTCCATCTTCACACCACTTAAAAAAAGATCAAGAGATACCGCAAATGCTTAATGCCCTTCCACTTTGGTTATCTACTCTCATCAAAGAAATATTTTCCATCACTTATAATCTTTTTAAAATCATGATCCCCATCATAATCATTGTTAAGATTATTGAAGAGCTTGGCGGTATAAAGTATATCGCGATGGCATTAGAACCAATGATGACGTTGGTCGGCTTACCCGCATCTATGGGCTTAGTATGGGCAACGACCATGATTACCAATATTTACGGTGGCATGATTATTTTTATGACATCAGCATCATCTGAGTCACTCAGTGTTGCTCAAGTTACTATTCTTGGCAGCATGATGTTATTAGCGCACGCACTACCTATTGAGGTGCGTATTGCACAAAAAGCAGGTGTTCGGGTAATTTTCACACTACTGTTACGCATTGGCGGGGCTTTATTACTCGGTTATTTATTGCTAAAAATTTACAACGCGGGGGATTACTTATCACAAGCCAACACCCCTCTTTGGAAGCCACCACAAATCACAGACGATTCCTTATTTACATGGGTAATCAGCCAAATAAAAACGCTCTTTCAGGTGTTTTTAATCATCAGCGTACTCGTGATTTTTTTAAAGCTATTAAAACTCAGTGGTATTGAAAAGTTATTCGCCTTTATCTTAAAACCTTTATTAAAAATACTGGGGCTAAGCGAGAAAACAACGTCCATCACCATCGTCGGGATTACACTCGGGCTAACTTATGGCGGAGGGTTATTAATTAACGAAGCCAACAAAGGCGAGCTATCAAAAATGGATGTATTTGGCTCTATCTCGCTTCTCGCCATTGGTCACAGCTTAATTGAAGATACCCTGCTTATTATGCTTTTGGGTGCGCATTTATCAGGTATTTTGTATGCACGTGTAGTGTTTTCAATAATATTGATTGCGATAATTATTCACATTGTGAAACGTTTGAATCAAACAGTATTTGAACGAATTTTTGTTTACCCTAAAAAAAAACATATAATCAAACTCAACGAGTAGAACAGCACGAAACAGCAATTCATATCTGAATTGCTGTTCAATCTATGAACCTAAACTCATGGAATTACTTTTATCTTCAATTCATCAGCAGATGCCTTACCAAAGCCATAACTCGCATAAATATTTTGAGCGGCATCGGTACTCAAATATTTCAAAAAAGTATCCGCATTTACAGGGTTTCTACCCGTTGTTAGTTTGCCTATTGCATAGCTTACCTTATCTTGCATATTGTATGGCGCTACTATTTCTACACCTTCAATAGGCCTACCTTCTGCTTTTGCATGCTGTACTTCAGTTGTCCAAACGATACCTACATCTGCCTCACCTTTTTCGATACGTCGTGGTGTTTCACGATGATGACGTGCTGTAAACCATGTTTTGCCATCTACGGCCCAACAACTTTTACAGATTTTCCCACCCGTTACTTTTTCATATAAGCCAAGGTCTTTAAGCATTTGTGAACCATAAAACTTAAATATACCTTCTGTTTTAGGGTTAGGGTGAGATTGAACTAAATCATCACGTCCTAAATCTTTAACACCTTTAATATTTTTAGGGTTACCCTTGGCAATCATTAATTCAAGCTTATTGTGTAGGTATATTTTATATTCATCCATCACACCTTTTTTCTTCAGCTTTTTTAAATGCCCAAGGTTTACACTGGCAAACAAATCAGGATTTTGCGCCGTTTTCTGACCATTGATCTCGCCCTGCTTTAGGATTTGCCCTTTTAGTATTTGCCCAGGTGGAATAGTTTCTAAGTAGATTTTCTTGATATCAGAATGGCGCTTTTGAAAATCAGTCATAAGCTCTTCCATCGCCATAAACTGATTACCAGCCACATAAATCGTTAAATCGGCAGTGTAAGAATCACCAATTTTACCGTATTCAATCTCTCCACCACTGTTAAATGTTCGATAATCATGACCTAGTCCTGAATCATCCTTTTTTGCAAAACTGGGGGTCGATAACAGTAACAAGCTTGTAACGACTACTAATATCTTACTGACTTTTTTCATCCTCATCTCTTTCTCCTTTTCTTGGTTTAATTGAGAACCAAGTATGTGAGGAAAATCAGGTGTTAAACAATAAGTCTGACTACTAGAATTAACCTAGGGTTTTTACTAGTACTCCAACAAGTTTGATTTAATGGGTTCAGAGCTAGAAAACGATCAAGTACTAGGGTTTATTGAGAATCCCTGATAGAACAGTCAATTTTACTAATTCGATAGATGACTTTGTTTTTGTTTTTCGCAATAAATTAGAACGATGAAGCTCGATGGTCTTAGCACTCAAATTTAATAATTTCGCGATTGATTTAGTTGATTCACCTTGAACTAATAGTGCTAAAACCTGCCATTCTCGTGGGGTGATATTAGTAGAATGTTTTACGAAATCTTTATATTCATCCACTGCACTCTTCTCACTTTCATACATTATAATTTCATTACCCACCCACTGTGAAACTAGGTTAAGAATTCTTCGGCTAAGTTCGGATGAGAATCCTGCTTTTTCACCATTACTCTCAGCTTCATAGTGATGTGTTGTCGCAAACTCCAGCAAACAATGTAACTTTCCATCAAAATAAACGGGACAAGCAATATAGTTTTGCCAGTCATCAATATCGGTAAAATGAATTATTTGCTGATCATGCACGGCTTGCATTGAATAGCTTTCACTCAACGGCACGACTAACTCTTGATTGACAGGGCTAACTGTACACGCTTTAAATTGCTCAGACTCAAAGCTAGAAAGTAATGCATATTCAGAACCTAAATAGTGCCTCACCATATCAATAAGCGACTGTAAACGTTGCTCTCTCGATAAATCATTACGAAGCGCAATACTATACAACGATTGCAATGCGTCACATCCTTCGCTCAATGTTTGCTCCGACTTAATTCGTGAAGCAATATCTTCTTGCAAGGCTTGATTTGAGTGATGTAATTCTTTTGTGCGTTGCTTTACTTTTTCTTCTAATTGGCTTTGATGATTAAACAGCGTTTGTTGGGTAGACTTAAGTTGGGTATTGGTCTGAATAAACCTGAATAACATTAAAAGACTACTCAAAAATAAAAAACTAATCAGAATAATCCACGGATAATATACCTTCCAAAATTTATTTAAACTCAAAGGAACTGGCGGATAAGGCTCAATTTGTAATGATCTAAATAGATCGTGTACAGAGGTATACTCCAGAGGAATCGTCCAACCTGCACCTAATGATTTTTGTGCTGC
>JALSLX010000104.1 GCA_026988095.1 Thiotrichaceae bacterium | reverse complement strand
AAAAATGGTTTCTCTCAGATCAAACAATATTTGTCAGAATAAAATAACATACGCACTCTCTTTTTAGTTATTTATGTCAAAATCTCAGCGTAATACTTGTGTAGTAAAGGTTTAGTCCCATAATTAATTAACCCCACCTAACGGACAATATCCATGAACATGCAAACTACCCTCGAAAATAAACTCAATAATGCAATTGATTTAGACGTGCTAGAAATCGCCAATGAAAGCAGTATGCACAGCGGCCCTGCTACTGAGTCACATTATAAAATCGTTGCCGTGAGTAAAGAGTTTGAAGGAAAAATGCTTATTGCTCGCCACCGTATGATTAACGCAGCTTTAGCCGATGAGCTACAACAAATTCATGCACTTGCATTACACACCATGACACCTGATGAATATTTTGAAAAAGCGGGTAAGGTAGCCGATTCACCTGAATGTGGCGGTGGCGGGAAGTAATTATCATGAATAAAATATAATCACCTCCCATGCATCTATCGGGTTGTCATCGCGTTGCTCTAATATGGACTCACGCTGTGCTCGGCTCGATGAATTATGTTAAAACCACGTACAAATCATCGAGCCGAGCACAGCGAGACCATGTTGGAGCGTAGCGACGACAACCCGACAGGGTGCAT
Organism: Thiotrichaceae bacterium; assembly: GCA_026988095.1. GTDB lineage: Bacteria > Pseudomonadota > Gammaproteobacteria > Thiotrichales > Thiotrichaceae > Cocleimonas. The sequence goes on along the minus strand of JALSLX010000104.1, from coordinate 6,749 downwards.
AAAATGCATAAAAACAGGGGGGTGGCTTAGTAAAAATAGGCTTTTTAGCCCTTTATCGGCTCCAAAAGCCCTTTTTTAGGGTTCTGAAAGCCTCCAACTGATATTCTTTATTAGTTTTTGGGAATTTTACTGTAATTGCTCCGTCATTTATCGTATCCATCAGTTGTATTTCCATTTTCTGATAGCGTTTAAGCACTTTTTCTTTAGGATGACCGAAGCGATTACGATATCCAGCCGGTATCAGCGCTAATTTTGGTGATACGGCTTGTAAAAAGTCTTTAGTCGATGATGTTTTACTACCGTGATGCGGTACTGTAATAACTTCTGATGATAGTGTATTCCTATTATTTCCTAACAAGGATTTTTCAGATTTCTTTTCAATATCTCCCGTTAGCAGCAGTGAATGATAGTCATTGGATACGCGCAGCACGCAGGTGCGGTTGTTATCTTTTTTAGCCTGCGCCAAAAAATCTTGTGAGGGCGATAATATTTCAAACGTCACACCATCCCATTGCCAATGCTGCCCTGTTTCACAAATTGTTACCTTTCTATCATTAACAATTGAGAGCTCACTACTCATAATTTCATGCACCGTTATTTCTTTTAAAACGGCTTCTGCCCCACCCCAGTGATCAATATCATTGTGAGATAGAATCATACTGTCTACGGTTGTTAAACCTTTGGCTTTTAAAAACGGCACGACTACTAATTTACCAAGGTCATAGGTATCGCTATAGCGTGTTCCTACATCGTAAACCAGTGTGTGATTTTTAGTTTGTACAACAGATGCCATCCCCTGCCCTGCATCTAATAATGTGAAGGTAAACTCCCCTTGCTCTGGCTTTTGTGGTGTAAATATTAATGCGGGTATTATTGCAATTACGCCTAACCATCTTGCTGGAAACCCTTTGGGCAAAAGCATAAAAAGAAAACCTGCAAAGGCGAGTATTAAATATACATTAGGAATTTCGGCAACCGTCACATTGGCAAGTGATGAATTACCTAATAATTCAAAACCCACAAACATCCATTTGATAGCTAAGGCAGACACACTCAAAATTCCATTTGAAATGAAGCTAGATATGGGCATAAACACCAGCGCAAGTAAACTCAACGGTACTATCACCAATGACACCCAGGGTATTGCAATTAAATTAGCCACAGGTGACAGCAAGGAGGCAGAGCCAAAAAAGAATAATGTAAGCGGCAACATACCTAATGAAAGTAGTATTTGAAGTTTCACCAGCCTCATTATTATCGAGCTCCCCCTTGATGTTATCGGGTCAAGTTGGCGTTTTAATATTATCAAAATCATTGCTACCGCTAAAAATGACAACCAAAAACTCACCGTCATTCCTGCCAGTGGATCAAGCAATAACACGGCTATAACAACTATAGCCAAAACGCTGGATGGTTGATAATGCCGCCTCACCAACAAAGCTAGCAAAGCAATCACCACCATTAACAAAGCACGCTGTGTTGGCAATGTAAAACCTGCCAGCATAGCGTAAGCCGTTGCAAATATTACACCTGCTAGCGCACCTGCTACTTGCCGAGGGATTTTTTCATTCAAGCTAGGGAATAATCCCCAAATCAACATAATCGGTAAAAAAGCAAAACTGGCGACAACAGCAATGTGTAAACCTGAAATAGCAACTAGATGACTTGTCCCTGTTTGTTGTAATAGCTTCCATTGCTTATCATCAAACTTCGTTCTTATTGCGACAACTAGGGCGCTTAAGATTGCTGCTGAGGCTTTATCTTCAACGCCTGCTTGAATTTCATGGTGGATTGATTGCCTTAAATGATCTACCGACCACCAAGGAGACTTTTTCAAACGCTGATTTAATTCTGGTTCATCTCGAATATAGCCTGTTGCATTAATCCGTTCTGTGAATAGCCACTTTTCGTAATCAAAACCTCCAGGATTCAAAAAACCTGTGGGGAGCTTCATTCTTGCCACTAATTGCCACGTTTCATCAGGATTTATTATTTCACTATCTTGATACCAACCTAGCCTCACGATGCCTTTGAACTTAATTGGTTTATCGGGTGATTCTTTAAGAGCTGCTTGCTGTATTTTAAATCTAAATCGAGTACCATCTTCTCGTCGATCAGGAATACCTTCTATCTGCCCTTGTAGAATAATATCCTGCCCTTCCCAGACCTGAAGGATACGCTGATCTAATTGTTTTTTTGCGACAACACTTGATAACAATACGCCTAAAAATAGAGCACTCATTGAAATAAAAATGTTTACAAAGGACTTTTCAGAAAAGAAAGCGGTCAGAAAGATTGAAATGCCAAGAAATAACCCAATCCATATTAATGAGGGAAGTTGCGGGGTAAATTGGATACTTAATGTACCCAATAAAAAGAAAAGTGCAAAAATCCTCATAATTATCGTTTTTTGTCGGTAAACCTGTGACCCAATAGATCAATTTAGCTAAGATAGAGAAATGCCACGTAATTTTTTAAAAAAATATTCTCCCAGCCCAAAAACAATTCGGGAGAATAAGGCATTAGGTTGTTTAGGTGAAAGTATACACCAGCCAAATTTATGGAGTATGAACCGTCATTCAGTGGCTAAAGCGTTTGCGATTGGTTTATTTTGCACATGGATTCCCTTGCCGCTTCAAACTGTTATTGCCGCTTTATTAGCTATTTACTATCGGGCGCACCTTCCCTTATCTATTGCTCTTGTTTTTGTTACTAACCCAATTACCATTCCTCCTATGTTTTACTTTGCTTATCGTTTAGGCGGTTTAATGCTAGGGATTGAACCACAGCAAGTTGATATGAGCTTAAGTTTGGATTGGCTAAGTACAACGCTTGCTCATATTTGGCAACCATTATTGTTCGGCTGTTTAATTTTAGCTATTCTCTCGTCGATTGGGGGTTATTTTTTCATAAACTTAATTTGGAAGAAGAATATAAAAAAGCGCTGGCAAGGTAGAAAAGAAGAGCGCGCCTATAAAAAGGCCAAACGAGCGATGGAAAAGAAGATTAAAAAAGAACTTCTTAAATCTTCAAATAGCTCTGATTAACGCTATTTTTTTTCTTCAATAAATATGCCATCTACCAAGTTATAAACCTTATCCATCTTCTCAGCTAACTGCATATCATGCGTAACTATTATAAATGCTGTTTGCATTTCTTGATTTAAACTCTGCATTAAATCAAAAATATGCATTGCCGTTTTTTGGTCTAGATTTCCTGTAGGCTCATCTGCTAATACCGCTTGAGGGTTTGTGACTAAAGCGCGGGCAATAGCCGCACGTTGACGCTCTCCTCCAGATAATTGACCTGGTTTATGATTTAAGCGCTGACCCAGCCCCACTTTAGCTAATATATCACTGGCTTTTTTCGTAGCATCGAGAACCTTTGCGCCACCTATCAATAATGGCATGGCAACATTTTCTAATGCCGTGAATTCTGGTAATAAATGATGAAACTGATAAATAAAACCGAGTGACTTATTTCTTAATTTTCCTCGTTGGGTATCTGACAGTTTAGCAATATCTTGATCTAAGATCTGCACATTACCTTCACTCGGCAAATCTAATCCACCAAGAATATGCAATAACGTACTCTTACCACTACCTGAGCTACCCACTATCGCTATTTTTTCACCAGCATGAATATCCAGTGTAATACCACGAAGTACCTCAACATCAAGCTTACCTTCTTTAAAGCGTTTACTGATGTTTTGACAGGAGATTATCTTTTTATCATTCATATTTTTGTCTTCTAATTAATCGTATCTTAACGCTTCGGCAGGCTGTACTTTAGAAGCCTTCCACGCTGGATAAAGTGTTGCCAATATCGCTAATGCTAACGCGCTTAATGCAATAATAATGACATCACTGGCAATAATTTTTGTATCAATCTGGGTGATTTGGTGAATCTCTGATTTTAAGAATTGATAATTTAATAACTGCTCAAACCAGCTAACAATATCGGTTAGGTTTACGGCAACCAATAATCCTAAACTCACCCCAATTACCGTACCAATCAAGCCGAGCACACTGCCCTGTACAATAAACAAACGCATCACTTGTGCAGGTGACATACCCAGCGTGCGTAATATGGCGATGTCTGATTGTTTATCGGTAACAATCATGATGAGTGTAGAGACTAAATTAAATGCCGCTATACCAATAATCAAAATAAGAATCATAAATAACATGGTTTTAAACAGTTGCAATGATTTAAATAGATTGGCATTTTGTGTCGTCCAATTTGTTAGCAAATAATCGCCTGACGAGCTATCTGCTATCGCATAGGTCACCTCTTGCGCTTTAAAAATATCATCTATTTTTAAACGCAAGCCAGTAACATCCTCACCCATTTCAAACAAATCTATTGCATCTTGCATATGAATGTAAGCTGTTCCGCTATCAAACACCTGCATATCTGCTTTAAAGGTAGCGACTACATTAAAGTCTTTTAATAATGGGGTTTGATCATCTACCGTCTGTGTTCCATCATCATTAATAATAAAAGCTTGTTTGCTCGGGCTGAGTAACATGACTGAGTCGCCTACTTTCACGCCCAGTGTTTTAGCCAGTGTCGCACCTAAAATAATATTATATTCGCCCGCTTTTAAAGCATTCAGGCTTGTGGGTTTAGAGATAAACTTATTGATACCCCCAATATCTTTCTCTAGTTCTGGCACTACGCCTTGAATAAGCGTCGCTTGCACTTTGCCTGCTTCTTTAAGCATCACCTGTCTTTCTATAAATGGCGCTGCGGCAAGTACGTGTTTTGCTTCTAATACTTCTCTTCTTCGTTTTTCCCAATGAGGCAACTGCCAATCTGAATCAGACACCGTTACATGAGAGAACATTTTTAAAAACCGATCACGCATTCCTTCTTCATAACCATTAACAGCCGATAGCACAGTGATTAGAACAATCACGCCCAAGGCGATACCTACGACAGAGGCAAGTGAAATAAAGGAGATAAAATGGTTATCACGTTTCGCTTTTATATAGCTTAAGCCTATGTAGACCGATAGCGGTTGAAACATTTTCATAAGCTTTCGCCCCACTTATCCAAAGACAGCTTAATCAACATTATTCATACCTCAAAGATTCTGCGGGCTGAACTTTTGATGCGCGACTAGCAGGATAAATCGTTGCTAAAATAGCTAAAACAAATGCAAGTACTGCAATTCCAACAACTTGAACCATATCAACCACTGACGGAATTCTAGAGTCTGTGTAAAAAATATCAGCAGGCATCAATTGCACGCCCACTAGGCTTTCAATAAATGAAACAATCATTTCTATATTACTCGCCAATAAAACCCCAAATATCGCGCCAAGCAATGCGCCGACAAAACCAATTATTGTACCTTGCACCATAAACACGCGCTTAATTTGAGAAGCAGACATACCCTGTGTTCGTAAAATGGCAATATCCGCTTGCTTGTCATTCACTACCATCACCAAGGTTGATATTAAATTGAACACTGCGACTAACACGATGAGAAAGAGAAAGAAAAACATAACCAGCCTTTCTGTTTTCATAACTTCAAATAAACTTTTATGTAAAACACCCCAATCTTCCGCTTTATATTCATCGCCCAAATCAGCTCGTAATTCTTGTGCTATTTTTTGTGCTTTAAAAGAATCATCTAATTTAATTCTAAGGCCTGTCACCTGATCTTTAGTTTTAAATAATTTTGAGGCATCACGTAAATGAATAAATGCGGCAAGGTTATCGTACTCTGCCATATTAACTTGAAATACCGAACTAACGGTAAAACGCTTCATTCGCGGTATCATTCCCGCTGGTGTAACACGAATCTGTGAAGTAATAACAGTAACTTTATCACCCACAATCACACCCAGTTGTTGGGCTAAGCCTGAACCTAAAGAAATACCATAACTACGTGGTTGCAGATTTTTAAATTCACCATCAATAACTTGATTAGCAATATCAGCAACCTTCGCTTGCTCGTCAGGCAAAATACCTTGTATTAACGCACCGCGAGGAACACCGTTAGCACTAAGCATGACTTGTTTTTGAATAAAAGGAGCAGACCCTTGCACCGATGAATGATGAGCAATTTTACCTTGCACTGCCCGCCAATCTGAAAGTAGTTCATCCGTTCCACCGTCTGTCCCAGAGACCGTGACATGCGAAACCATGCTTAGTATCCTTCCTTTTAACTCTTTCTCAAAGCCATTCATGACCGAGAGAACGGTAATAAGTACAAGAACCCCAAATAATATCCCCAGCATTGACGCTAGGGAGATAAAAGAAATAAAATTATTTTTGTGCTTTGAACGCGTATAGCGCAGACCAACAAAGAGTTCTAAAGGTTTAAACATAGGTGCAATTATAACGCTAACAGTGTGTTTATAATAAGAACAAATAACCTAAATAATGAATAATAAAACAAGAGAAAAATAACGATGAAGACTAAACCCCTATTTCTCAAGCTATCACTAACTGCTGTGCTTGCTGTTTCAGCACAAATGATTCCCATGACTGCTCAGGCAGATATTTTATCTATTGGCTCACATGCTCAAGTCTTGAAAAAAGCAAATATGCCAAAACACGGTGACAGTATGCGCATGGTCAACAAAAAATTTGGCGCTGCTCAACGTGTAAAAAAATCAAAAGGTAAAGTGACTAAACGTAACCCTAAGATTACTCGTTGGGATTATTCTGGATTTTCAGTGTTTTTTGAGAATTCTCACGTGATTCATAGCGTAATTCATCGCTAAATAGCTAGT
>JALSLX010000103.1 GCA_026988095.1 Thiotrichaceae bacterium | reverse complement strand
TTTTTTCGATGTTTTGTATGTAAAAAAGTCGAACTAATAAAGTGAGATTATGTAGGCGTGTAAATATGGCGTACTCTTTAGAGTGCGTAAGACATATAAAACGGGGATAATTAATAACGGTTTATTGTTTTTACTAATATTGCTTGTAAAGAACCCCTCTATTTTATTTTTTGTAAAACTAAGAAGCATAAGTACAAAAAAGCCCGTTGCTCTATAAAGAACTACGGGCTTTTTTGTACTTATGCCTCTTAGTTTGTATCTAAATATAAACTTTTGGCTAGCTAGCAGTGGTTAGTAAAGATCGGGGATGTCATCAGTAAATGTACCGATAACTTTCTTTTCAATTTCTTCCATTTCACTGTCTGCATCTGCAACAACATTAACTTTTACTGTTGCCTCAACTCCACCGTGTAGATGGATAATAATTTCATATTCACCGATATTACGGATAGCTCCGTCTGGCATACGAACTTCACGGCGTTCAACATCAACGCCTTTTGAGCTGATAAGTTCAGCAATTTCATTGTTAGAAACAGAGCCAAATAGCTTTCCGCCAACGCCTGCTCTTACTTCAATTTCTAAATCCCCAACACCATTGATAGCTACGCGGCGATCTTCTGCTGCTTTGGTAACGCCAGCTGCTTTCTTTTCGAGATCCGAGCGAAGTGATTCAAACTCTTCAACGTTTGTTTTGGTTGCAATTTTTGCTTTTTGCTGTGGTACTAAAAAGTTACGTGCAAAACCAGACTTAACATCAACGATGTCGCCTAGAGCACCTAAATTTTCGATTCTTTCCATTAAAATTACTTGCATGGTATTCACCTTAATTGACCCAAAGGTCGTTTAATATTTATCTAATTTTTATTTGCAACCCTACGGCGGAAGTCAGCAAAATTATCGACTAAACCAAAGGTTGCAAGCAGTACAATCATCTGTATGAGTAACAAAAACATCAAAACGTAAAGCCCGATTAACCAACGAATACTCATTCCACGTTGTTTTACGATGCTATGCGCTAACGATAGGCCTTGAAACATAAAAACGGCAACCCCAATCATTATTAATTCGATAATTAACTGGTTTGCGGTTATTACAGCAAGTGTTATGCCGACAAGAAAAGCAATAGATGCCTGCTTGCCAATGGCTATCTGGCGGAACTCTTCTCCAAAACCACCTGGGTTGTAGAGTCTAGCTTGCCAGTTACGAGCAATAATTAACGAGAGTATCGTAATGATTGCAAGTGCTGCTGCAAATGTCCCTGTCATCCAAGCTGCTGCATTGTTGATGGTTTCATCAAGTTTGCTATCACTTAGTTGGTAGGCTTGTTGAAGCATGGGTTTCATTTTTTGTAACACAGGCTCCCAAAATGCGGCTGCATCTGGGTGCATGAGGTGAAAAAATAAAACTCCTGCGACACTTATTAACAAGGTTAGCTGTAGGGTTTTGCTCCATGATTTTGTCATGGCTAAGGCACTGGCTATCAGTACCACAGGTAACCAAGTTGCTAAACCTGCTACAAACCCACTGCTAGCTTGCTGTTTTAGTAATAAGCTTACTATCACTAGCGTTATCGTTGCCAGCAGTGCGTATAAGATTCCTTGTTGCCAACCTTTGCGAAGTGTTATCAGTGCAATCGCTGCATTGCTAAAAACAACTAGCGGTGGTAGTAGTAAAGAAATCAGGGTGGATAAAACAACAAATATTGCTGCTTGTATCCGGCCTGCCATAATAAAGCTGACCATTGTTTTTGTACTCTATACTTTTTCTAAAAAACTAATCTAAGAACTTACTTATGCTGGTCTGTGTAAGGAATCAAAGCAAGGAAACGAGCGCGTTTGATAGCAGTTGCTAGCTGACGCTGATATTTTGCTTTTGTGCCTGTAACACGACTCGGTACAATTTTACCGGTCTCAGTGATGAAAGCTTTTAGTGTATCTAAATCTTTGTAGTCGATTTCTTTAACACCTTCAGCGGTAAAGCGACAAAATTTTTGACGACGGAAACGATGTGACATGGTTATTCTCCTATTCTCTTTGCAGAATTAACTGTAAATTATCTGCGCTGCTGTTTTCTTTCTGCTTTCTTTTCGGCTTCTTTGCTTAGCATTGAAGGCTTAGTGTCTGCTTCTTCACGGCGTATAACCATGTTACGAAGTACAGCATCGTTAAAGCGGAATAGGTCTTCCAACTCACTTAAGGTATTTGTATCACACTCGATATTCATTAGCACGTAATGCGCTTTGTGTAATTTTACAATTGGGTAAGCTAGTGGACGACGACCCCAGTCTTCAAGACGGTGGATTGATCCTTTGTTACCTTCAATCAATTTGCGGTAACGATCTAGCATGTCAGGTAGTTGTTCACTTTGATCTGGGTGTACCAGAACGACAACTTCATAATGTCTCATAGTATCTCCTTATGGACAGTTTGGCCGTATTTTTAATAACTTTTGCGTCGCAAAAATATGGCAAGGAGGGGTCAAAGACCCACGGAACGGCGCATTATTATAGAACATCCAATAAAAGTCAAGAAACTGGTAGCGGTATAAATGAATTGATCCGGAAAAAATCCACATTGTGTCCTACACTAGGGTCTAAAGGAGGAGCATCCAGTGAGTTTTTCACTACTGTTGGTTCAAGATAAGCGTATATCAGCTGATATGCTATCCCTTCTTGCGGGAAAAATTCCTAACGCAAATACCAATGAAATATCACTATCCCAGTTGCAGCGTGGAGAAGCTGATATTGGTGATTATGAACTTTTGATTACTAATATTGATTTAGTCAAAAGGAATTACGGCCATGAAGATATTGAGGTAATTGTATGGAGAACTCTGTCGGACTTATCAGTAAGTATTGACGTATTTTTACAGCTAAGACGCTACCTTGCAAAATATCCTCTAACATTACCAAATTGGGTGATAACTGAAGTTCTTCATGAGAGTGATGAGGCGGTGATATATAAGGCAGAGGGCTTGCAAAATAAGCAGGCAAGCATAAAGCGATTCAAATTTAAGCCCAGTAGTTTATCAAAGAATACGGTACAGCAATTCTTGTCTCACATTAAAAAGCAATGTAGTTTACGATCAAAAGGTTTGATACATTTTTATGAGGGGGGAGTTAGTGATCACGCATTTTACCTGGTGATGGAATATATGCAGTACGGTACATTGAGACAATCACTAAATAGTTGTGGTGATGTTTTGCCGCAAACCCATGCACTTGAGTGGTTTTATGAAATTGTTTTAGCGCTAGATGTTGTACATAAAGCAGGCTTAGTCCATCGTGATCTTAAAATAGATAATATTATGTTGCGCGGTGATGGTAGTTTGGCACTTATGGATTATGGTGTTTCTAAGCGAATATTATTAGATTCAGGTTTTGTTATTGAGAGCGAATTACACTGTTCTCCACACTATGTAAGCCCCGAACAAATCAGTGGTGATGCATGTACGCAATCTTCTGATATTTATAGCTTGGGTGTTATTTTTTATGAATTACTTACAGGGCATAAACCTTATTTTTCAACTCAAACTCATGAATTGATGATGCATCATGTTATGGCACCTGTACCTGTTTTTCCTAATGAGCTTAAAGAGTATCAGCCTATACTAGATAAGTTAATGGCAAAAAACCCATCCGAGCGTTTTACAAATGTGATTGATGTTATTGGTGTCTTGCCAATTGCTGCATAGAGAGTTTAGCTCCCAGTTATCATAAATATTGCCCTGTTTATAACAACCAATGTAACTAATGATAGTCAACGTACTATTACTTTGTATAATCGCATCCCCAATATTTAGTATGTTGTATTCAATTCATGAGAATTTCCAATAAAAAAAATGGCAATGCCAGTGTGCTTTTTGGCTTTTTAATTATTTCTTTGTTTTTTTTAGAGGTTCTCTCTGCCGAAACACGGTATCGCGTAAAATCATCGGATAATCTTAATACCATTGTAGAACGCTTCTATAAAGATTCTGAATTGACCAAAGCTCAGTTATTGGTAGGAATTCTTGCGGAAAACCCAAGGGCATTTAAAGGAGGGAATGTTAATTTTCTACTTCGCGGGAAACGTTTAATATTACCTGATGAGAGTGAATTTCAACAAGTTTCGCCAGAAAGTGCGAGTGAGATATTGTCTGAGCACGCTCGATTCTTTCGCCATGGGATTACTGGTGATTTTCCTTTGCTCAGTTTGGCAGAGTTGGCTATTAATCAAGAGAGTACAGTAGAGCCGAGTGATATTTTAGCAAAGCAAAAAGTGCAGACTCAAAAAATAGAGCAGTTAGAGCGAGAAAGCCAAGATCTAAAAAAACAATTAGAAGCGTTAGTAAATGAAAAGTCTGATAGAGATCAGCGTTTAGTGGAATTAGAAGAGTCACTGAGGCAGGCCCTAGGTATTGCAAAAAATGCAAAACCAGTAGTGGATTCTGTAAAAAAGCAGGCATTAGAAAGATCAAATAAACAATTACAAAAAGAATTGAATATTACAAAAAGTGAGTTAGTAGAGAACTCAAAATCAACTACAGAACTTGAGAGGAAAGTTGATGGTTTAAATGAGATTCTAAATAAAGAAAAGAATATGGAGCAAGCTATTGATCCACGCACAGGTGTTTTCCCCAATCTATATTGGCTTTTTCCTTTAGCCTTATTAATGGGTTTTCTCTTTTACCTTTTTAGAAAAAAGAAGAAACTTGCAATAAACTCTGATGAAAAAATTGAGCTTAGTGAGTCAGGCTATATTGAACCATATGAAGAAAGAGTGATTGATAGCGGGGAGATAGTAGCAGAGGAAGAACCTTTGGAAACAAGTGTTAAACTTGATGTTGCACGTGCTTATATCGAAGCAGAAGATACACAATCTGCACTGAATATTCTTGGCGAGATTATTGAGGAAGGCACTGATGAACAAAGAAAAGTAGCGCATGAACTCTTGGATAGAATCTCACCGAATTGAGTTTTGTTGAATACTGCGCTACTTATCCAATAAATGTATCCAATGAATGACGGGTACATCACTGATTTCTTGCAAGTGTGTTTGACAGCCTATATTTCCCGTTACAATCATATTTGGATTATTTTGTTGCAAGTTGGATATTTTGTTTGATTGAAGCTGTTTTGATATTTCGGGTTGTAAAATAGAATAAGTTCCTGCGGATCCACAACATAAGTGTTGATCTATTACAGGTAATAACTCATAACCACATGTTGTTAGAATTCTTTCAACCACACCTTTGATCTTTTGTCCATGTTGTAAAGTACAGGGAGGGTGCCAGCTGATTTTTTCTTTTCCTGTTATGGATAACTTGCTCAAGTCTTCATTTACAATGATTTCAGAAATATCTTTGCATAATTCAGATACCTTTTTTGCTTTTTCAGCATAATCAGAGTCATTGCGTAGAAGGTGGGCATAGTCCTTAACCATTGCGCCACAGCCACTGGCTGTCATTACAATCGCTTCTACACCGCTCTCAATCTCAGGCCACCATGCATCAATATTTTTTTTCATAAATACCAGTGCTTCATCTTCAGCAGAGAGATGCTGGCTCACCGCGCCACAGCATCCTGCTTTTTTTTGTGTAATTAATGAAATCCCTAACTTGTGTAGAACTCGTGCAGTAGCCGTATTAATATCAGGAGAAAGAGCAGGTTGCACACAGCCATCAAGTACTAACATTCTGCGTGTGTGCTCTGTTATTGGTAGCTTTCCTTTTGCTACATTTCTAGGGATTTTACTTTTTATTTGGGCTGGTAAAATGGGTTTGAATACGCGTCCAATTGCAAGTAATGGCGTAAAACGATTTTTATACGGTAATACTGTTCTTAGTAGTTTTCTTGTGGCTTTTTCTTTGAGGCTACGTTCAGCCTTTTGTTCAACGATGTTTCTGCCAATATCTAAAAGTTTGGCATAAGGTACACCAGCAGGGCAGGTTGTTTCGCAGTTACGGCACGTTAGACAACGATCAAGGTGTTTGCGTGTTGCATTGGTAACGGGATTGCCTTCCAATACTTGCTTGATGAGGTAAATGCGCCCGCGTGGACCATCATTTTCTTCGCCCAGTAGTTGATATGTAGGGCAGGTGGCGTTACACATACCGCAATGAACGCATGAGCTTAATGCATCTGCGGCTACTTCATAGTCAGCAGGATTTAAGAGAGAGGTACTCAGTTCGGCTTTCATCTAAAGACCTCGATAGATACGATTAGGGTTAAATATTCCTTGCGGATCCATTTGACTTTTTAGACTCTGGTGTAATGTCAATAATGCTGGCTCAAGCGCGGGAAAAATATCCATGTTAGATAGATTATTGTGTGTTTCAATTCGTGAATTACTGTTAAATAAAGTGGCATAGCCGTTATGAGGCTTGGCAATATCTTGAATTATATTGGCAGGCGTATTGCTATGTACCCAGCGTTGTGCGCCATCCCATTCAAGTAGCTGAGCATCATCAAGTGGGATTACACTAGACGAGGCAGGGGGTAATGAAAAACGCCATAAAGGTCTATTTTTGTTAAAAAACTCATGAGTATGATCACGTAGTCCTTGCCAAAAATCTCCCCCATTGGTGATTTCATCACCTTTGATTTTGCTTTTGCAGGACTTTAATACCTGCTCAGATGCAGAAACTCGAATCAAGCCTTGGTCGTTAAGCCATGCCGTTGCAGTGATGGGTAAATTGGTTTTGCGCAGTTCTTGAAAGTAGCTCAATGCTTCGGTTTGTGATGCATCAAATGCTAATGTCATATTCTGTTCAGGCTGAGGTATAACTCGAACCGAAACACTTAAAATAACCCCCAGCGTTCCTTGCGAGCGAACCATCATGCGAGACAAGTCATATCCTGCTACATTTTTCATTACCTCGCCACCAAAGTTGGCAATTTCACCTGTCCCGTTAATCATTTTCACGCCTAGTATAGCGTCACGTACTGAGCCAGTATAAGCACGTCTAGGGCCCGCAATACCTGTTGCTATTGCTCCGCCTATTGTAGCTGTGTCTTGATTGTTTGTACCACTGGGGTAGTGGGGTGGTTCGAAGGCGAGTATTTGATTATTTTGTGCAAGCAATGCTTCTAACTCAGACAACTTAGTGCCTGCTTGTACGGTTGCACATAATTCAGTGGGGTCGTAATTGATAATCCCTGTGTGGGAACTCAAATCTAATGGCTTGGCATTTGTGTTTTCATCAATAGAGTGCCCATAAAACCGTTTGCTATTACCAGCCTGAATAGATAGAGGGGTATTGCTACTAATAGCTTGTTTAACCTGATCTTGAAGTGCGGTCGTGATGTCATTTTGTGTAATATTGGTCATATATTATGTATTTATGTTGTTTTAGCCGATAAATTAGGAGCTAAATAAGCTTTTTATATGACCACCCCCCCTGTTTTTCGCTGTTTTGTAATAAGAACGATGCTTCAACCAGTATCGACACTTCCTTCGGAAGGTGTAGCGATATACTTTTTAACGCTTAGGGCGTACAAAAAAGCAAAAAACAGGGGGGGTGGCTTAATTTTAAATGTTAATTCCTTCGTTTTTTAGAATCGAGGCAGCTCAGGGTGTGGTAATTCGCCATTATGCACGTGCATCCCACCTAATTCTGCACAGCGGTGTAAAGTAGGAATCGCCTTGCCAGGGTTGAGTAAAGAATCAGCATCAAAAGCACGTTTAACAGCAAAAAACTGAGTAAGTTCTGCATCATTAAATTGCACACACATTTGATCAATTTTTTCATAGCCAACACCGTGCTCGCCCGTGATTGTGCCACCTACCTCAACGCATAGCTCTAAAATATCTCCGCCAAACTTCTCGGTAGTTTCTAGCTCGCCTTCTATACCTGCATCGTACAATATTAATGGGTGTAAATTGCCATCACCAGCATGGAATACATTGACTACGCGCAAACCGTATTTTTCAGAGAGTTCGGTGATCCGTTTTAAAACGTAGGCGATTTGTTTGCGGGGAATCGTACCATCCATACAATAATAGTCAGCAGAAATTCTACCTGCGGCAGAAAATGCGGCTTTTCTACCGGCCCAAAGTCTAGCTTGTTCTTCAGGGCTATCAGCGATTTCAACGGCTACCGCTTTTTTCTCTTTGAGTAATGTATCAACTTTTTCAACTTGTTCGGCAAGTTGAATATCATCACCGTCTAACTCACACAGTAAGATAGCTGCAACATCAAGCGGGTAATTTGCGTGTACAAAGTCTTCAGCTGCATGTATGGCTGCTTTGTCCATCAATTCTAATCCAGCAGGAATAATACCATCGGCGATAATTGCCGCGACTGCGTGTCCAGCATCTTCAATGCTATCAAAAGATGCCATTAATACTTTTACGGACTCGGCTTTGGGTAATAATTTAACGACTATTTCAACAATAATCCCCAGCATGCCTTCTGACCCTGTGATTAATGCTAATAGGTCATAACCGGGGGTGTCGAGTGTTTCTGAGCCAAGTGTGATTAACTCGCCATCTATTGTCACAATTTTGACTTGCATGACATTATGAACGGTTTGACCGTATTTTAATGAGTGCACACCACCAGAATTTTCGGCAACATTACCCCCAATAGAACAGGCAAGCTGTGAAGAAGGGTCGGGTGCATAATAAAGCCCATAGGGTGATGCAGCTTCGCTTATCGCTAAATTACGAACACCAGGTTGCACAACCGCAGTAAGATTTTCGCTATCAATACTAACGATTTTATTAAATCGAGATAAGCCAAGTACAATGCCACCTTCGTGGGGGAGTGCGCCAGCAGAAAGCCCAGTGCCTGCACCACGTGCAACAACGGGGACTTGTAGCTGCGAGCAAATTTTCACAATTTGTTGCACTTGTTCAATGCTGTCTGGTAAAGCAACAGCAACAGGTAAGCGTTTATAAGCGGCTAAGCCATCGCATTCATAAGGGCGTAATTCTTCTTTAGTTGTTAGCAGAAAGTTCTCTGGTAATACTTCAGCAAGCTGAAATATTAATTTATTGCGTGTTGCGGCTTCAATAGTCATTTCTTTATTCTATATTGTCTTGTGTTGATATACACTATTGTATTAGTGTTTTAAGGGCTTTTTAGAGAATATTTTGTCACTATCATTTCCACAAGTTTTTGTCATAATGCTCGGCGGTTCGTTGGGTGCATTAATGCGCTTTATTATTTCCAGTAGTGTTACAGCAAAACTAGGTAGTAACTTTCCCTATGGAACATTAACGGTAAATGCGATTGGCTCGTTTTTCATGGGTTTTTTAGCGATGTTTTTAGTCGAGAGAATGGGGCTTGATCCATTGTTACGATTAGGTATATTCGTAGGTTTTTTAGGTGCATTTACAACCTTTTCAACCTTCTCGATGGAGACATTGAATTTATTTGAGCAAGGCGAGAGTCTACAAGCATTAGTGAATATTTTTGTGAATGTACTACTGAGCGTTTTAGCTGTGTGGTTGGGCGTTCTTTTAGGGAAGCAAATAGGATAAATTGGTAGAGTAAAATGTTAGATATAAAATTATTAAGAAACGACCTAACAGGCGTTGCAGAACAATTAAAAAAACGTAACTTTGTACTGGATACAGCACAATTCCAAGTATTGGAAGATAAACGTAAAACTCTGCAAACAGCGACACAAGATTTACAAAATGAGCGAAACACACGATCAAAATCAATAGGGCAAGCAAAAGCAAAAGGTGAAGATATTCAGCCATTGCTGGCAGAAGTTGCTGATCTTGGTGATAAGCTAAAAACGGGAGAACAAGACTTATCAGCATTACAAAGTGAGATTGATGAGATTGTGATGGGAATCCCAAATCTATTACAAGACACCGTACCAGCAGGCAAGAGCGAAGATGATAATGTAGAAATCAGTACATGGGGCGAGAAAACAGCGTTTGATTTTGAACCAAAGGATCACGTTGACTTAGGCGCTCAAAATGGCTGGATGGATTTTGAATCTGCCAGTAAGCTCACAGGATCACGTTTTGTGGTGATGCGTGATGGCATGGCACGAATGCATCGCGCACTCATTCAATTTATGCTAGACACGCACACGACAGAGCATGGTTACAAAGAAGTCTACGTGCCGTACATGGTGAATGAAGATAGCCTTTATGGAACAGGGCAGTTGCCAAAGTTCGCAGAAGATTTATTTAAACTTGAAGGTGAGCAAAACTATTATTTAATCCCTACTGCTGAAGTACCAGTCACCAATCTTGTGCGTGATGAAATATTAAATGCAGATCAACTGCCAATGCGTTACACAGCACATACGCCTTGTTTTAGATCAGAAGCGGGTTCTTACGGGCGTGATACGCGAGGATTAATTCGCCAGCACCAGTTTGAAAAAGTTGAGTTACTTCATTTTGTAAAACCAGAAGAATCAGAAGAAGCTTTAGAAACTCTGAAGCGCCATGCTGAAATAATTTTAGAGAAACTAAAACTACCCTATCGTACAGTAGTCTTATGTGCAGGAGATACAGGCTTCTCAGCAACAAAAACGTATGATTTAGAAGTGTGGCTACCTGGCCAACAGGCTTATCGAGAGATTTCATCTTGCTCAAATATGAAAGACTTTCAAGCGCGCCGTATGCAAGCACGTTTTAGAAATGAGCAAGGCAAGCCAGAGTTGCTACATACACTTAATGGTTCTGGTCTGGCGGTAGGTCGCACACTAGTCGCTGTTATCGAAAACTACCAACTAGAAGACGGCAGTATTCGCGTGCCAGATGTTTTGCAACCCTATATGGGCGGATGCACCAAGCTTGCCTGAGAATTATAGGGCTTGATTAGACTCCTATTCAATTCCTTGCCAGCGCCATGCTGGCAGTTGCCGTCCCTACCAGTATAGTCGTGAGTTTCTCAGCTCGGTGCTTACCTCCTGTAAACAAAAACCAAAAAAACGACTTTGAAACCTCACTTAGATTCACATTCCAAATGCATAACTTGCAACGAGTAGAAAAAGCGACCAGTTACTTGTAGCCTTCCGCTTTTTCTCCGCAAGAGATGTTAGCAATGAAAAATCACAAGCAACTGATCTATGA
>JALSLX010000102.1 GCA_026988095.1 Thiotrichaceae bacterium | reverse complement strand
AACATCAAAATATCAATATATTGATGTTTCGTAGTAACTCTATACTGATTTATATTACCTCCCTCTGAAAGAACACGTCATGCCGGCGAATGCCGGTATCCATCTCAAATAACGGCACATAGCTACTAACATGGATTCTGGCATCCGCCAGAATGACGAGGTTTTAATACATTTACCCTAGGGGTGGGTCTATGAAAACCCATATTTATCTGGTTTTAAGCTCCTAAAACTCCAAAATCCACCGTTTTTCTTTGAAAAACTCCTCCAATATCCCTTTTAGTAAAATTTATGATACCACCTGTCTGATAGTCGCTGACAAGTGTTGAAGTTTTTCAGAAAAACGGTAACCTTGTAAATAATATTAACAAAAGCGCGCGTATGCATGCGTATTTGTAGTTAACGAACATAATAGAAATAAGTTAACAAACGAGGCTAGGCACAACTAAAAAGTGAATAGCTATTATGAATAATTAAAATAAAGTAACAATATTGTTATGACGATGAATAAGCTTTCAAAAAATCAGCAGGGTGTTTCTCTTATCGAAATTTTGATAAGCGTGCTTGTGTTTGGTGTTGGCATATTAGGTTTAGGTAGTTTACAAATAGCTTCTTTAAAAAGCTCTAGCAATGCGCATTACAGAACAACCGCTAGCGTGTTAGCGCAGGACTTGGCTGATCGTATGAAATCTAATATTGATGGAGTAATTGAAGGTTATTATGGAGAGGCAATAAGCTGTGGAGCAGTATCACGATTATGTAGAAGTTCTGCTTGTTCAGTTGAAGAACTAGCAACCTTTGATCTTCAAGAAGTTATGTGTGGTTCTAAAAGAGGCTCAAGCAGAGAGGGTGGCGTACATGGTCTGTTACCAAACGGGAATATGACCGTAACTTGTGTGGGCGGTTGCAGAACTTTTCCAGTTCTTACTCCGAGAGCTACCCACAATATTCAGATTACTTGGAATGATCAAAAAACAGATGGCCGTCAAACGGGTGATGACCAATCAAGATCATTAACAATGCCTGTCATTCCATAGCCTAGTATTTAAAGAGATTGAAATGAAACGATACAATAATCATAAAAAACTAAGTTTTAGTAAAGCTCGGCAATCGGGTTTTACTTTAGTGGAGCTATTGCTTGCTTCAACCTTAGGCTTGTTTGTGGTCGGAGGTGTAATTACATCATTTATAGGAACTAAAGACTCAGAGCAAATGCGCGCAGCAGTGAGTGAGATGGATTCAAATGCACGTACAGCAATTGAAGTATTAAGAAGAAGTATTTCAATTGCAGGTTATGCTGGAATGAATGCAATTCCAGGGTTTGATAAACCTTTTTATTCAGCAGTAGATGAGCTAGATCCTTTTACAAGAGGCTCTACTAATCGCTCTTGTGGTGGAGGGGTTACTATGCATACAGCAGGAATGGCGCCAGGATCAAATCAATATACAAGAGATAGTAATAATGTAACTGGCAGAGGAGATGTGTTAACAGCTGTATATTTAGCTGATAACCCTTGTAAAGCGGGAGAAACGAGCTGTACTGATTCCTCTAAAGTAAACCCTAAGGCAATGATATATACCGATTGTACAGGTGGTGGAGCAACAAGAGATGCTCAGGCGGTTCGCTGTAGTACAGATAAGTCAGTAGGTATGACGGAATCAATTCAGGCTAAACTATATAGTACCTTCTATTTAGGTAGTGGTAGTGATGCTGAAAAACGCACTTTGTATTGCCAAGGCAATCGAGGCGGGGCACAACCGCTGGCAGAAAATATTGAATATTTACAGTTTCTTTACGGCGTGAAAACCTCTAGTGGAGCTGTGGAGTATATGAAAGCAGATGATGTCGAGGGTGCTACTCCCAAGCTATGGGAAAATGTCATTAGCGTACGAGTCGGCTTGTTGATCCGCTCATCAAACAAGAATTTATTAAAGAAACCCTCTACTAAAGAGCGTTATATTTTATTAGATAGAAGCGTAGAGGTTAGCGATTTACAGCGTTTGTATAAAGTCTACACAACGACTATTAACTTACCTAATCGAACATATAGAGGAATATTATGATGAAGTGTCAAATGAAAAATAATCCTAAGTTTAAAAGTAAACAAGAAGGAGTAACCCTGATGGCGGTTATGACTTTTCTTGTCTTGATGACGGTTGTGACGGTATCGGCGACTAAAATATCTATCTTAGATGTGTTGATATCAGGTAATGATCAGAAACGAGTCATTGCCTATAATGCCGCTGAAAATAGTTTAGCCCAACATGCACAAACGGGTACATTGAATGATGCAATCGCAGCAGATGGCTTTAATAATGCGCTCGGCCAATATAAAACAACAGACTCTACAGACTCCCTCACGAAGCGAGTGACTGACCTATCAGTCAAGTATCTTTGTAGAAGAGAGGGGCGTGGTTCAAGTATTGGTGGTGGTGCGCCACCTTGCCAGTTGTATGATTTTCAAATCATGATGAACCAAAAAAACACCGGTGTTAGAGAAGATCATCGTAAAGGTGGAGGCAAAATGGTGCCTCAGGCGGGAAGTAAATCTAGCCTCATATAAAACTGAAAAAATATAAATTTTAA
Organism: Thiotrichaceae bacterium; assembly: GCA_026988095.1. Lineage (GTDB taxonomy): Bacteria > Pseudomonadota > Gammaproteobacteria > Thiotrichales > Thiotrichaceae > Cocleimonas. The sequence continues at coordinate 8,761 of JALSLX010000102.1, read as the reverse complement.
TAGATACAAACTTATAACATCATATTTCACCAAAAAAAATTATAAAGAATAATGAGTTTATAAATTATAAAAATAAACTTTTGGAATACTGTCAACTATGAAATCAATTATGAAACTTAACATTAAAAAGCGCTTCCTCGTAAAGATACTACAGAGCCTATTAGTTGCCACAGTGTTAGCGCCTGTGTATGCAGATGATACTGAGATTTTTTATACCGAAACTGAGGTAAACAATAATATTCTTTTTGTGATGGATAATTCGGGCAGTATGTCCGCCGAAGTTCCAGGAACCCAGATCAATAATGGCGAAGATTATGTCGTAACATCTATCATAAATGATACTAGGGATGATACTGAGCAAGGTGATGTTATATGGACAGGAGGTGATGGAAGATATTATTACGATAAATTACGAGCGGCAGACCCTAGTGCTTGGTGGAGAATTGCATATAACACAGCAGTAACATGGTACTACTCTATAATAAAAGGCAACCCGAACAGTAATGATTTGGAGTTGGGCGAAGAATATGACACTGAGATAGAAAGAGATATCAAAAAAATAGTAGGCCTGCGCTTTACAGGTATCCAAGTTCCTAAAGATGCAGTGATAACCTCTGCTCATATTCAATTTAAGGCGTCAAGTGATGTTAATAGTGTGAGCTCCGATCCTGCAAACTTAAAGGTTGAGGTCTATGAGTCAAGCTACAAAGGTTTTTTTGGCACTTGGAATAATTCAATAAAATATGGCAATTGGTTTGGTGGCGTAAATTGGAATCCGACTGCATGGGCAACGCCTAATGAATCAGATGAAGCACAAAAAACAAGTGATTTAAAAAGCTTGGCACAGTATATGGTTAACCGAAGTGACTGGCTAAAAGGCCGTACAATGGCATTTAGAATTTCAGGAACTGGTAAGCGCGTAGCGCAATCTTTTGATTTTGATGGAGAGAATGGAGCCCCTGTTTTAACCATTACTTATGAAGCTGAAGACGGCATGAAAACACGTCTTCAAGTAATGAAAGATGCTCTAAAAACAGTATTAAAAGATGCACCCAGCAACTTAAGTGTTGGCATAATGAAGTATGGTGATTCATACAGCTGGAGAACAAACTACCCTGATGGCGTAGAGTTTCCTATTAAACCACTTGGTTCGTTGGCAAGACCGATTATTGAAGAATCAATAAAAATTGGCGGTGTGCCTGATTGGAGTCTTAGTACGCTACCTGAGCCAAATGATGTGGTAACAGTAAGAGAATATTTAACCCAAATTGCAGATGAGTGGCAAGCTCGAGGTAATACACCGATAGTTGATTCTCTCTACGAAGCATCGCTTTATTTTAGGGGTGAAAGGTCTGCTTTTGGTAATTATCAAGCATCTAGTTGGTATGCCGCACACCCTTCTACTTACGCACGACCTGCGCCTGATTTGTTTGAAGCTGTACAAAGTAACTATGCTGTTGAGGTTTGTGCGGGTACTCCAACTAACAAAAGAGTGTGGAATAGTGGTATTGAAACCGTTAGAGATGGTGATGCATGGTTTAATTGCCCTGATGATCCAGAAAACCCCACTGCAGGATCAGGGAGTCCAGCTAACTGTGCTGTAACAGAGAATAACTGTGGTGATACTACTTGGGATAGGTGTATTGATTGGGTTAGTGCGGTAACGCACCAAGAGTGTACAGGCACGGACGAGAGTGGCAATGCCACAGGGTGTACTACTGTGGTGGATTCAAATGCCTATTGTAAAGATGATGAATATGAAGAGGTTACCTCTGAATGGTGTTATTACAAAGAATGTAAAAACATAAATACAAGAAACTATATCGCGGAATACATAACACCAACAATTGCTGACTGTCAGAGTAATAATGTTATTTTGATGTCAGATGGTGAGCCAAATATGAGAAATAGTAGTGGTGTTGAATTAGCACCCTATCAACTAACGGCAATAAAATCATATATGGGCAACCCAGGCTGTGAAAGCGAACCATTTGGATTCAAGAGTGGTCGATGTGGCTCTGAATTAACGCATCATCTAGCAGAAAATGATATCAATCCTGGAATTGCAGGTGATCAATTAATTGATACTTATGTTATTGGCTTTTCTTCGGGAATTACTGCAGAAGCAGAAGGCTACTTAAAGAGTTTGGTAACCATTGAAGATGATGATGAGACTCCAAATAAAGAGGGGTACTTTTCTGCGCAAAATGAGGAAGAGCTAGCCGCTGCATTTAGACAAACATTGGAAGAAATAGCAGAAGAGGCTCGCTCGCAAGCATCACCAGGTTACAGCGTAAATGTAAAAAGTGGTTTGGAGCATGAAGACGATATCTATATTCCAGTCTTTGATAAGAGCACAGGCTCGCGCTGGTCGGGTAATTTAAAGAAGTTTAGATTAGTTGAAGCAGGCGAAACTAGATTCATTAGAGGAAAAGTTACCAAAGCAGGTGACCCTGATGCGGATGGATATATTAATGCTATGACTGAGCTAGGTTTGTTTAAAGATGATGCTTGGGATGAATGGTCGAACAGTGAGATACCTGATGGGAATAATGTTGAAAAAGGTGGCACAGCTAGTCTGTTAACGAATCCACGAGTACGTAATTTGTTTACAAATGTAGGAGCAAGCAAAAACTTATCAGACGCAAGTAATCGCCTTACTAGTGATAATTCTAATATTTCAAATGAGCTTTTGTTTGACAGGAATGATCTGGGTCTAAGCGAAGAAAATGCAGATAAATATCGTGAAAAACTTGTGAAATTCATTCGCGGATGGATACGTGGAAAATCTACAGATGATGATGGCAATACAATTAGCGATGAGGATGCTTCTTCTTATGCAAGAAAGCACATGGGTGATATGTTGCACTCAGAGCCTGTAGTAATCACCTATAACTCAGCAGAGGGTGAAGGTAAAAAACAATATGTTATTGCCGCTACTAATGAAGGATATTTACATGCCTTTGATACAACAACAGGTGAAGAGAAATGGGCATTTATGCCTAAAGAGCTATTAAAAAATATTAACAATCAATTCACCAATGAAGGTGATCATGTATATGGTATTGATGGAAATATCAGTTACTTTATTAAAGGTGATGATGGTGATGACGGAAACGTAGGTGGTAGCGAAGAGGTATGGTTATACTTTGGTTTACGTCGAGGTGGAACATCATACTATGCACTTAATATCACGGATATTGATGAGCCAAAACTAGAATGGACTATTAAAGGCGGTACTTCGGGTTTTGAGCACTTAAATCAAAGCTGGTCCGCACCTTATATCGCAAATGTGAAGTACAATGGTGTAAAAACACCTGCCGTAATATTTACAGGTGGTAATGACCCAGAAGAAATGGATTACGGTAGTGGAGCTAGTTACAATCCTGCCAGCGTAGTTACGGATAATACGACAAACACGGCAAATGGCTTATATATTGTTGATGCAACTAATGGTCAAATTCTTGCTGATATAATGGATCTTCCTGGGGCGGCAACTAAGCTAACTCATGGTATTCCAGGTGGCGTGCGTATCTTGGACTTAAATAGGAATGGGCTGTTAGATAGGCTTTATTTTGCAGATACTGGCGGAAATGTATGGAGACTGGATTTAAAAGAAGACTTATCTGGGGCTGTATTAACGCATTTTGCCAGCTTAGGTACTATTGGCTCTAATCAAGCGCGAAAGTTCTATAATGAACCTGATGTGGCGATTTTAAATGATAATGGTAAAACAATATTCAGTATTTCAGTAGGTAGTGGGCTTAGAGCGCATCCTATGAATGAAGAAATAGAGGATCATATGTTTGTTCTATTAGATGAAAAACCTTTTATACCTATGGCAGTAGATTTTAATGACCCGATTGAGATGAGTGATCTTGAAGAGGTTTCTGTTACAGGTACTGATAACTCGAAACAAGTTACTAAGAGTGCAGATTTCGAAGGTAAAAAAATCACCCAGCAGGCTGGAAAAAGAGGCTGGTATGTGAAATTTGGCCAATCGGGTGAAAAGGTTCTTGCTACTTCAATCACTTTTGAGGGATCAATTCTATTTACGACCCTAGTTCCTAAGACAATAGATGCTAATCAAGCTGAGTTGATTAGCGCTTGTGCTGCACCTGCAACCCAAGGTCGATTATATGCAATGGACTTGTTGACAGGAGAGGCGAGTATGAACTTGGATAATAGTGCCGACCCTGAACCAACAGACAATGATGTGTTTGCTACTATTTCAGCGAGTGAAATTCCAGGTACGCCACAAAGAGTGTTTAATGGCGTAAATTGTACGGGTGGTAGTTGTACTCATGATGTGGATATTCGGGTGGGTAAGAAGAGCTCTCAAGCAGGAACAGCTAATGTCTCGGATATTGAGTCGGTTTACTGGAATACGCCAGAGGCAAATCAATAGTAAATTTGCCATAATATAGAACTTAAATTCAGTTTTATATTGTGGCACTAGGTAATTATTATGAAAAATAAATCAACGCTAATATTATTTGCTAGTTTTGTTTTATCAGCTCAAGCTACTTTTGCTGATAAAAAAACAGATGCAAGTATTTTTAAATGCATTAATAGTAAAGGGGCTGTTTATTACAATGATAAGCCCTGCCCGAAAAGGGATAAGGAAACAAGAATTAAAGCCGTTAAAGACCCAGTAAATGGTGCATTAACACAAGCTCCGTTAGAATCACCTGTCTTTGGGAAAACGAAACAAACCCAAGTTAGTGTTAAAATTGGAGGGAATGTTGGGAAAAATAAATCTGGTGCTAACCAGAATCTTAATATTAAAGAGTTAGATGGTGCTGATGCAGCGCTTGAGGCGGAGAACAAACGAGCTGAAAGAGCAAGAATGTTTGCGGGTGCTAGTGATGCAGATGAGCGTAGGGCTGCTGCTAATGATCGAATGAATATGCCGCCACCTGTAGGTTCACGAAGACCAGCTGGTAGTAGTGCTAATGTCATAAAGCTTACAGAGGATATGATAGATGCACGAATAGCAAAGAGCGAAGAAAAGTCAGAATAAATCTCTCAAAATAAGAGGTATTATTTTGGTAATTCTTTGATGTATAAGTCTTGCTTAGAATAAGGTATTTCTATTTTCTCTTCGTTAAACTTATTGTAAATAGCAACATTAAGTTTATCTAAAGTGCGCCCTCTTAGCTCTGGATCTTGTATCCAGCAAAGCAACTCAAAATCTAAGCTTGATGCGCCAAAAACCCTGAAACGTACACGTGGTTCGGGTGTTGTGGTGACAAGTGTTTCTGCGAGTGCAATCTCCATTAAAATTTCACGAACTTTTTCAATGTCAGTGCCATAAGCAACGCCAATTTTTACGCGTATTCTAAATTTAGGGTCTGGGCCACCACTTTGATTGGTGATCTTGCTATTGCCCATAATTGAGTTGGGTACAGTTACTTCAACATCGTCACGTGTTACTAAGCGTGTGCTACGCAGCCCGATGTGTGTGACCTTGCCACGTTGGTTTCCATCAAGTACCACATAGTCGCCAATTTTATAAGGTGAATCGGCTAAGATAAACACACCAGAAAATAGATTTGATAGAGTATCTTTAGCAGCAAATGATACGGCTAAACCAACGATACCCGCTGATGCAACCCATGCTGTCATGTCGATGCCCCATATTTGAAAAATGACGTAGCCAGCAATAGCAACGATGCCAACTTTTGATAAATTATCAAATAAAGGCAGGGTTTGTGGTTTAACCAAGCCATGTTTACCTTCGCTCCACGCAAGTTGTTGTAATACAATCTTGGAAACACGTATTAGGGCAGTCATCCAAATAATCACGCCAACAGTTTTGAATCCATAAATTAATTTATCTGACAGGCTGTCAGTAATTGGCATTATTTTAACCGCGGTGGAAAAACCGGTAATAACAAGGGAGTAATAAATGGGCGGGCGGGCAATGACAAGTAAGCGATCATCTAAATAACTTTTTGTTTTGCTGGTCAGTACTTTTAAAACACGAAAAATAATCCACGAGATAAGAGATGCAATAAAGAAAGTAATTAAGAATACTGCTCCGCCTTGAAGCCAAGGTTGGTTCTCAAAAAATTGCAATATGGGTTGTAAATAGGCTTCTAGATTATCCATAGTGTCCTTAATAGAGTTAAATTTGGTTGTTTGATGGACTTTATCAGATAGTTAGAGAGTCCACCGCCCTCTTTTTTTGCTTTTTTGTATGTCTGGGCATTAAACGGCAAGCACTAATAATTGAGTTATACATTTTAAAAACAAAATGATAAGTTCACTAAAAGACTATCGCTACACCTTCCAAAGGAAGTGTTGATGCTGGTTGTAGTATCGTAATACTGTTGATTTAAATACAAATCATCGAAAAAGAGGGGGGGTGGTAACTAAAATAGGCTTGTTTAGAGCGATTTTTACAGATAAAATCCATCTCCTGTTTTTTAGACTGGTTTTACCCATTCAAATAACATTATAGACGCGTAACTCAGTTGGTTAGAGTGCCATCATGACATGGTGGAAGTCCTCGGTTCGAGTCCGAGCGTGTCTACCATATTTTACAATTGCACTCTGCAAGTGCATCATTAAAGTTAAGCAGTCATTACTAATTAGTAGGTATTTAGGCTGTATAAATCAAGTGGTCTCTAGTATGGATCACCACTGGAAGGGAAAAACACAATGCCAACTATTACACTACCTGACGGAAGTCAGCGCTCATTTGATCAATCTGTTTCAATCTTAGATGTTGCCAATGATATTGGCCCAGGCCTTGCTAAGGCAACACTTGCTGGCATAATTGCTGGTAAGCAGTATGATGCTTCTCATTTGATAGAAAACGATATCGAACTAAGTATTATCACAACTAATAGTCCAGAAGGTGTAGAAATTATTCGTCACTCTTCGGCGCATTTAATGGCTCAGGCGGTTAAGCAGTTATTCCCTGAAGCACAAGTAACGATTGGCCCTGTTATTGAAGATGGTTTCTTTTATGACTTTGCTTATGAACGTGCATTCACGCCAGAAGATGTTCAGTCGATTGAAAAGCGCATGCAGGAAATTATCAAGCAAGATTTGCCTGTTGAGCGTAGTGTCATGCCTCGTGCTGAGGCGGTGAAATTCTTCCGTGATATGGGTGAAGAGTACAAAGCTGAAATTATTGAAAGTATTCCTAGTGATGAAGATTTGTCCTTGTATAAGCAAGGGGAATTTATTGATTTGTGTCGTGGGCCTCATGTACCGAGCACAGGTAAAATTCCCGCAGTAAAGCTAACAAAACTAGCAGGCGCATATTGGCGTGGTGATTCAAATAATGAAATGCTGCAACGTATTTACGGTACAGCGTGGGAAAATAAAAAAGCACTAAAGGCTTATATCCGTCGCATTGAAGAAGCTGAAAAACGTGATCATCGTAAAATCGCACGTAAATTAGATTTATTTCATATTCAAGATGAAGCACCAGGTCAAATATTTTGGCATGATAAAGGCTGGACGATTTACCAAGCTATCGAACAATATATGCGTGAGCAACAGCGTTTACGTGATTATAAAGAGATTAACACGCCAGAGTTGGTGGATTTCTCATTATGGGAGCGCTCAGGCCATGCGGATAAGTATAGCGATGATATGTTTTCGCTTGAGTCAGATGGACGAAAGTTTGCATTAAAACCCATGAATTGTCCTTGTCACGTGCAAGTATTTAATCAAGGCTTAAAAAGTTACCGTGATTTACCTTTGCGTATTGCAGAATTTGGTTCGTGTCATCGTAATGAAATGTCAGGTGCGTTGCATGGTTTAATGCGTGTGCGTGGTTTTGTTCAAGATGATGGTCATATTTTTTGTACAGAAGAACAAATCCAACCAGAAGTTGCCGATTTTATCGACTTCTTGCACTCAGTTTACAAAGACTTTGGCTTTGATGATGTGATTTATCGCTTGTCAACTCGTCCAGAAAATCGAGTAGGTAGTGACGAAGATTGGGATAAGGCTGAAAAATCGTTAGCTGATGCTTTGGATGCGCAAAAATTAGAATGGGAAGAGCTTCCAGGTGAAGGTGCTTTCTACGGGCCAAAAATCGAATTCTCATTAAAAGATTGTATTGGTCGAGTGTGGCAGCTAGGCACAATTCAGGTTGATTTTTCAATGCCAGATCGTCTCGATGCAGAGTATGTTGCAGAAGATGGCTCGCGTAAAACACCCGTTATGTTACATCGTGCTATATTAGGTTCTTTCGAGCGTTTTATCGGTATTTTGATCGAACATCATGAAGGTCGTTTCCCACTTTGGTTATCGCCAGAACAAGCGGTAATTATGAATATTACGGATAAACAGTCCGATTTTGTCAAAAATGTTGAAAATAGGCTGAAAAAAAGCGGTATTCGTGTCGTATCAGACTTGAGAAATGAGAAGATAGGCTTTAAAATCCGCGAGCATACTTTACAACGCATTCCTTACCTATTGGTTGTGGGTGACCGTGAAGTAGAAAATGATTCGGTAGCAGTGAGAACACGAGAAGGTGAAGACCTTGGTGTGATAACCGTTGACGACTTGATTGAAAAAATTAAATATGAAATTACATCACATGCTGACACAATAGCAAGTACATCGTAATTTTAAAATAGAGGAATTTCAATATCGCTCGACCAAAGAAAAATAGGACTAACAAAGAAATTACCTTAGCAGAGGTTCGCCTGATAGATAAAGATGGTGAGAATGTTGGTGTTGTTGGTATAAACGAAGCCATGGCTATGGCGGAAGAAGCAGGGCAAGATTTGGT
>JALSLX010000101.1 GCA_026988095.1 Thiotrichaceae bacterium | reverse complement strand
GAGAAATTATCGGGAAGGATAAACAACTGAAAAGAGCTACGAAGTGGCATCATATACATTAACAAGAGTGTTACCTATGTTGCCGGTTTAAAGTGTTACCTATGTTCCAGTTGTTCACACCCCCCCCTATTTTTCGATGATTTGTACTAATAAAACTCTATATTTGCACCTTTTTATACCCTTCCAGCAATAAGTCATGCATTCTCCAATCACTCTCTAAAGGGAAAATATCTTCACCATCAATTAATGCAAGCGCATCGCTCAATACTTTTTTTCCATAGAGTTTTTCAAGTGATGATCCATATTTTGCCATGCCTTCTAACTGCAAAAGCGTGTTGATGCATTGATATGTTTTTAATCGCTGTGGGTCTATTTGCCTAAAGTGCAGTAACCATTCGCAGCCTTCTTGAATTCGCTCATTATCCTGTATTTTTAGAGCGAGTAATGTAATTAGCTCTGCAATACGCAGGTCTGCAAAAATACTATCTTTATCAGCAGGTAAACCAATCAGTGCAGCAACGGGGTGTTGATCGTCTGCATTCAAATCATCAAGCTTTTCAATCAGTCTTTCACAGTCTTGCTTAGTTTTATCTTTGGCTAAAATGGCTTCTCGAACATCCATTCCGTTATTATTGTTTTCCCACACGAGGTCATCTGGTGGATATATCTCAGACATTCCTGGCACTAATACACGACAGGCATAAACGCCTAGCTCTTCATAGTCCATGATGAAAATATCATTGCCTTCTTCGTGGATACGCTCGCATAGCCAGTCGAATTCTTCATTGGTTGTTTCTGCTTTACCATCCCAATCACTGAAGTCATGATCTGCCTCATTACGTAAAAACTCCCAACTAACGATTCCGCTTGAATCTATAAAGTGTGTTTCTAAATTTTGTGGGCTAGCGATTTCATCTAAATCAAATCCTGCTTCGGCAAAACCTCCTAGTGCATCTAGGCCACGCCCTTGCAGTAATTCTGTTAGCGCACGTTCAAGTGCTACTTCAAACTTCGGATGAGCACCAAAGCTCGCGTATACGCCTTGGTTTTCAGGGTTGAGCAATGTCACGACCATGACGGGGTACTTTCCCCCTAGCGAAGCGTCTTGTACCAGCAAAGGATAACCAGCTGCTTCTAATTCCTTTATGCCTGCTTGAATACTTGGGTAGCGCGCTAATACTTCGTCTGGCACATTCGGCAAGCAAATGCCTTCTGCAATAATTTTAAATTTGACATAGCGCTCAAAAATTTCTGATAGTGCTTGCACGCGAGCTTCGTATTTTGTATTACCTGCAGACATTCCGTTGCTAACATATAAATTGCCAATAACATTTACAGGAAAATATACCGTTTCTTGCGTGCGTTCACACACATACGGGAGTGCGCAAATACCTCGTTTATGATTAGCCGAGTTTGCATCTATCAAATTACTGGCATTTAATTCACCATCAGGATTATAAAAGCTTTGGAGCTCTTCATTCAGCACTCCTTCGGGCCAAGAGCCATTATTATTAGTTTCAAACCACTTTTCGCTTTCATAATGCACAAACTTGCTATTAGAAATTTCATCCCCAAGATAGTAATCTGCCCAGAAATAATGGGTAGAAAGACGCTCGAAAAACTCCCCCAAGGCACTGGCAAGTGCTGCCTTTTTTGAAGCGCCTTTACCGTTTGTGAATAATAACGGGCAGTCACGATCGCGAATATGTACCGACCAAACATTCGCTATTGGATTTAACCAAGATTGTTCAATTATATTGAATCCAATCTTTTGCAGTTTTTGTTGCATAGAATTGATCGAATCTTCAAGAGCGGCATCTTTGCCTATAATGTGTGTAAGCATATTGGACTATAGTTATTAATAAGAATGCTTGAGATTATAGAAGAACAATGAGTTAAATGTATGAATAACATCGTAACAAATTCAACTATAGAAACACCTCACGGGAAAATTCCGCTATGGGTTTATATTGTGGTCTTCTCAATTTTATTAATTGCTCTCAGCAGCTTTGGTGTTTCAAAATATCAACAACTACAAACCCAAAAATCAAATCAAACTCAGCGCACCAAGGTTGAAGAATTACAACAATCATTACTGATACAAGATGATGTTATTAATACCAACTGGCTTCACACTCTAAATCCATTAGTTAAAAGCGTAAGAGGAAGTGTTCTTTGGAGTAGCACAAAACAACACGGGATTATTAAGCTATACAACTTGCCCAGCCTTAATGAGAATCAGCAATATCATCTCTGGATGTATGATCTTAGCGCCAAAAATAGTGCGCCTATTTCTGCGCTTATTTTTAAGCCAAAATTTAAAAACCTAATCATACCCTTTAAAGCAAAAAGCACTGTTGCGACACCGTTTAAATTTGAAATAGTCCTTGAAGAAGACGGTATTGAAGGTGGCTTATCCCTTTTACTGGCTCAACCTTAATTTATTCCTTACAAGAAATAGACCTATAAACTGCATTGAAACTACATTCTTTATAATTATTTGCTAATATACTCGTAATTACCTCATATCAAAAATATTTCACACTATGACAGACTCAAAAGACCCTCAGAATAGTCCAGAAGATAAAGCCTCAGCCTTAAATTTTACCGAGGCTTCAGAATCAAAAGAATTTTTACGAGCAGAGCTAGATAAAAAACAAGCATTGCTTGCAAAATTAACTGTTGATTGTAACCCTTTAGAACGCGCAGCACTACAATATGATATTGCTGAAATAATGCTTGATTCTGGTGGAAGCGGAATGCCAGAAGCGGCATGGGGCTTAGCAAAAGAAGCTTTTGTAATCTACATGGAACACGACAAAATCGAAGAAGCAGTCAATGCCTGCGATGTTCTTTATCGTACAGAGTTACCTGCTGCCGTTGTAGCGCTTGGGCACGCAATGTGGTTATCAGTAACCTACCCCATTGACCCTGAACTCAGCATATTAATGATGAAAAATTTGATCGATGATACTCCGCCAAAATCAGATGGTGCTGCTGTCGCTGCTGCAACAGCACATTATATTGCAGATTTACGATTGAAAGACGAGAAACGTGAAAGTGTTATGTTCTTAACAAAGAACCTCATCACTCAAGTTGCCGAACGTCACAGTAATGTTAAGGATCAAGGTCAGCTAAATTTTTGGATGGACAAACTAGAGTTAAATGACCCTGCTGATTTCTTGCCAAAATTATCACAGGTAATAGACGCAATAGTGACAGGTGATTGGTGGTTTGATCGTGACGAGCTACGAGCAAACTTGCCTGTAAACTAATAAAGTAAATATCCACGTTCTTAGAACCTGGTTTTGATCTCACCCTAGAAGGGTGTTTATTTTTAATAACTCATATCACTTTGCATACAAATAACGTCATACCTGCGAAGGCAGGTATCCATGGTTGTACAAAGTGCCATACTGATAGATGGATTCCCGCCTACGCGAGAATGACAATTTTTACTGGATCCATAAATTAGCTTACACATTCGTCAGGCTAGAGCCTACCGACCTACCCATGCCCTCAGGACGTGGTTATTATTTTTAATATAAATTCCTATCTATAAATAACAGTTTAATTCAAATTATCAAGTTGCTTCATCTTTTTGTCTGTTGCTTCTTGTATTTGCCGTTCTAAATCTTTCGCTTTTTGCAATGCTTCAACGTGGCCGGCAAAAGGGTTTTCTATTTTTGATTGTTGAGTATCGCCGCAAGCCGTAAGTGTTAATGATGCTATCGCCAAAATCAAAAGCTGGATAAATGTTCTCATAAGTAACTCTTTATTATTTTAATATTATGAGTCCTAATGTAGCATATTTTTATCTGCTCACGCTAAACGCTAGATAAACGGCAAGCTCTTTCCCTTCCTAATTTCAGGTTCCAACTGATGTTCATAGCCCTTCGGGGCCCGAGCCTAGAAAGGTTATTATTTTAAACTACTTTGTTAGTAACTTACTTAAACTTGCAATATCCTGTTCTTCTAAGGTACCTGATGCTTGCTTAAGCTTTAATGTATTTAATAAGAAATCATAATGGGCACTACTGTAGTCTCGTCTTGCTGAAAAGGTTTCACGCAAAGACAACAACACATCAACCGCTGTACGCGTACCAGCCTCAAAACCAGCTTGAGTTGCTTTAGCTGCTGTTTGAGTTGAGTTTAATGCTTGCTTAAGTGCTTTTACTTGTGACAAACCAGACAATATTGTTAAGTAAGCCGCGCGTGTTTGCTGCGCTGTTAAACGTTTTTGTAGCTCCAACTGCTGGCGCGACTGCTTTAATCTAAGTCGTGCTTCAAGCACTTTAGAGTCAATCTTTCCACCTTCGTACAAAGGCATACTAAAATTTAAACCAACAGATGCATCAAACTTATCTTGATCAAATGCATCTTCACCAAAGGTTGAACTACCCGAATGTTTAGCAAATAGATTAAGTGTGGGTGATTTTGCCGCACGTTCAATATCAATGGTTTTTTGGGCAACGTTAATTGCGTGTTGTGCCACGATAACTTGTGGGCTATTTTTAATCGCCGTTTTCTCCCATGCATCTATGCTGTTAGGCTTTGGGGTTATTAATGGAATATTGCCCGAAGCGCCATTTAATTTTTTATAGTATTTAGTGGTAATCGCTTTTAATGATTCACGAGCAACATCAATTAGCTGCTGAGCAACAACAACTTGTGCATTGGTTAAATCATAACGAGCCTGTGCTTCTTTAACATCTGTAATAGCAGAACGCCCAGCGTCAAAATAGGCTTTTACCTGATTAAGCTGACGACCTATCGCCGTTCTTTCTGCTTTTCTAAATGCAAGTGTTTCTTCTGCATTTAAGAATTGAAAATAAGCATCTGCGACTCGAATGATCAAGTTCTGTTTATCAATTTCTAAACTGGCTTTTGCTTGTAAGATTGACGCATCAACTTGAGAAACTTGAGCATCAAGTTGCTTGTTGATTAAAGGTTTACTTAATGACAAATTATAACCAAGATTTAAAAATGCACTCTTATCTTCACCACGTAGTGTGCGTCCTTGATATTGCAGGTTGTAACTAGTATTTGCACCCAAATCAACACGTGGTTTTAATGCAGACATAATTTGAGGCTTTTTCTCAAGCGTTGCTAGATAATTGGTTTTACTTATTTTTAGTTGCAGGTCATTTTTCTTTGCGTGCTGATAAACCTGCAATAGGTTTTCTGCTTGAACAGAGCTGGCCACTAGGCAACTCAGTGTAATTATTGTGCTTCCTACTTTTGTAGATAATGACATAGGTCACTCCATTTATTATTTATTGCTTCATCTAACTTAAATTATAACAAATATTAACAAACACTAATATACTGTTTTTACAATTTCCATCTATTAAATTTTCTTAGGGTCTACACTTTCTTACCTATCTGTATCGAGCATCAGTACTTTTATTCTATTTATCTCGTGATAAAAAATATCACATAAAATACGATCATTCATTGATAACTATCGGTAGTCGTACTGTAACTTTAAATCCACCCAACCCTTTTGACTGACTGAAGCATATCGAGCCATCATAGAGTTTTACTATATCATTACAAATAGCTAAACCTAAACCATGACCTTCAACAGACTCATCTAAGCGAACGCCTCGCTGTGCCAATAACTCCAATTCCTCTATAGTTTTCCCTGTACCATCATCTTCTACGATAAGGCTTATTTCTTTTTGCTTTTGATCAATATCGACAGATAACTTCACATGCGATTTAGCCCATTTATAAGCATTGTCCATCAAGTTACCTAGCAGCTCTAACATATCTTCACGATCACCAAATAATTTAACCGCCTTATTAATATTTAAGCTTACTTTCAAATTTTGTTTTTGATGGGCTTGCTTCAATACATCAATGAGCGTTGCTAGCTCTTCACGAGGGTCAAAGCGTTGCGTGGTATTACCCAAACCCGCTAGACGCGCACGTTTTAATTCTCTATCAGTAAGTTGGCGGATTCGTTCTGCTTGGCGTTTAGCTTGTTCTAAGCCCTGCTCAGCTTCATCACTATCTAATTGCTGCATCAATAAACTGAGTGGTGTTTTTAGTGCATGAGCAAGATTACCCAATGAATTACGCGAGCGCTCCATACGTTGTTGCATCAGCGATAAACTACGGTTGAATTCTTTAACCAAAGGATATATCTCGGTAGGCACATCTTCGGATAATTGCTTTCTTTTACCCAGTTCAATTTGCTGAATTTCTTGGCGTGACTTATCAAGGTGCTTAAATAAGCGTCGAATCACAAAACGCTGCAGTGCTAAAATTAGGAAAAATCCAACCACTCCAATAATAATAAAAAGTAATGAGAAATATTGCCGATTTTTCATTAATAGGCTCATATCTTCAGCGATGGAAATGGTCATATTCTGTCCATTTTTACTATAGGCTTTGGTCCAAACAATAAGATGCTGTTCCTTAGGACCCATTACATCATGTACAACGGTTGCCATACCGTGCTTCAAATCAGAATCGATCGGAGTTCGTAGCTTTTCATTTTGCAGCGACGGAGAATAGAGAGCATTAATATCTCTATTAAATTTAATTGCATAATAGTGCCCAGAATCTGGGGTATTGTAAACAGGGTTGATTCTCCCCTGCCTCACTCTCGGGTTTTGAATACTAGTATCCAAGGTGTCTAATAGCCTCTCTGCATCAAGCTCTAAACGTGATGTTACAAATTCTTCTAATAAACTTCGTGTAGATAAATTAGCAACAATTACCAAGCCCAGTAAAATTAATAACAAGACAATTGCAAGACTGGTTTGTAATTGGCGCTCTAGCGACTTCATGTTTGTTTACTTTATGCCCTTTGTAATATCAACAATGTCAGTAAAAATATAACCCTGTCCTCTTTTAGTAACGATACGTTCTTTGCCAATTTTTAAACGTAAATGGCGCACATAAACTTCTATTAAATTACTATCTTTATCAAAGCCTTGGTCATAAACATGCTCGGTTAAGCGTGTCTTAGTTAGAACCTTATGGGGGTTAAGCATAAAATAACGCAGTAAGCGGAATTCTGTACCTGTAAGTTCAATGGGCTCACCCCCATTGATAGAAACGTGTTGGCGTTCTTCATCCAAGACCAAACCATTACTTTTAAAGTTATTACCGACCATATTATTATTGCGACGCACTAACGCTAAAATACGCACTAACAATTCTTCAACATGAAAAGGTTTGCCCAAATAATCATCAGCGCCCGCTTTAAAACCATCAACACGTTCGTGCCAAGCATCGCGCGCCGTTAACACAATCACAGGGACCTTATTATCACGTTGTCGCCAATTTTTAAGAACCTCTAAACCTGGGCGCTGAGGCAAACCCAAATCAAGGATAATAGCATCGTAGGGCTCTTCATCACCCATGAATTCAGCATCCACACCATTATCTGCCACATCAACGGCGAAACCTTCTTTACTTAATTGCTGTTGTAAACTTTGGCTCAGCTCAACATCATCTTCAACTAATAACAATCTCATAAGATGACAATATACAACATAGATGAATTGAAGCTGAAAAATAAATATTTATTATAAATTAGCATTTTCAGTTTCATTTCATATTGCTATATTAATATTCACTTGATAAATAACAAACTAGGAGGTCCAATGAAAAATCTTAAAACAATATTAATTTCAACTCTACTATTATCCCAAGTAGCATTTGCTGATAACAATAAATATAAAGAGGGGGAGAAGCTCTATAAGACTAATTGTGCCGTATGTCACGGTACTACAGGTGGAATGGATATGGGCAAACGAGTCGCTCCCCCTGTTATTGCAATAAGAATGCATTACATTAAAACATACTCAGATGAAGATTCATTTGTAACAGCTGTTTCAGAATGGGTTGAAAAACCAGAAGAGGAAAGAAGTATGATGCGCGGGGCTATTCGTAAGTTTAACCTCATGCCTGCTATCTCTATACCAAAAGAAGACGCTGAAAAAATTGCAGCTTACATCTATGCTGGCGATTTAGAAAGCCCTGAAGGCTACCAAAAACATTATGAAAAAAAGCATGGTAAAAAAGGCAAGAAAAATATGGAATAACTACTCGACTGTGAAAAATGAATTTATCCTCACACAGAGCTGACCTCTTGCTTGGCTCTGTTGATTAGGCAATGCTTGTACGAGCCTTCAAGTATCCATTATTCAAATCATATGTTTTACAAAAGATCATTCAGCTCAGGTAATGCCCCAGATATTCCTACTTTACTCGTAGTTGATTTTGCCTCGCCACCCTCTTTACCTTTAAAATTAAGCATCCACTCAAGATTATTTTTAGAGGTTGCATAATCAAGAGCATCTTCGCGTGATATCTTGCCTTTCTTGTACAGTTCAGCAAGTGATTGATCAAAAGTATGCATACCATCGACCGCACCTTTTTCAATGATAGCTTTAAGGTCTTGGAAGTTACCTTTTCGAATAACTTCTGAAGTGAAAGGCGTGTTTACCAATACTTCCGTCGCTAGAGCATAACGCCCATCAGAACCTTTAACTAAACGCTGAGCGATAATTGCTGAAAGGTTTAACGACAAGTCCATTAATACACGACCTTTTTGCTCAGATGGTAATAGATAGATTAAACGCTCTAAAGCCTGAATTGTATTAGTTGCGTGTAGCGTACTGATGACCAGATGACCTGTATCTGCAAAACCCATCGCTGCATCTACAGTTGCCGTGCTTCGAATTTCTCCAACCATAATTACATCAGGCGCTTCTCGCATTGCTTCTCGCATTGCATTCTCGTATGAGAGTGTATCAAACCCCACTTCACGTTGACCTATGATTGATTTATCGTGACGGTAGGTGAATTCGATAGGATCTTCAATGGTTAAGATATGTCCAGCATGACGCTGATTCCTGTACTGAATCAACGATGCCATTGAGGTTGATTTACCTGCGCCTGTCGAGCCGACAAAAAGGAATAAACCTTCTTTTTTCATTACTAATTCTTTTAATACTTCAGGCAAGCCTAAATCTTCCGGTGCCTTAATGTCAGAACGAACATAACGAATTACCATCGAGACTTCACCTCGTTGGAAATAGACATTCACGCGAAAACGTCCTAAATCTTTTACCGAAACACCTTTATTCATTTCTTTGGTACGGCGAAATACAGTCCATTCTTTATCAGACATTAGCTCTTTTGCAAAAGCTGCAATCACTCCGGGCATTAACTTATTTTTCGAGATTGCCTCTAATTCGCCCATTACTTTTATTGTGGCATGAGCACCTGTGGTTAGAAAAATGTCAGATGCTTCGCGCTTAACCATGGCTTCGAGGTAGGGTATTATTTTCATTATCTTCTCGTTATATTTTTTATATGTTATTTATGGGTGATACTTTTACATTAAAATCATATCTTTCGTGTAAAGGTTTATTATTTAAAGTTTTGGCACATATTCATCTAAGCTTTCCATTACCAAATCCCCCGTACCTTTAAAGAAATCACCTTTCTTAGCTTGCTTACTGTGAAGTTTTAGTTGTAAACGCAAGTCATTAACCGAGTCAGCATTTCGTAGGCCTTCTTTTACTGAGATCATCTTTGCATCAATTAAGCGGAATAGTGCTTGGTCAAAAGTACACATACCAAGTTGGTTTGATTTAGCAATTAGCTCTTTAATGGCAGGAACATCACCATTTTGGATTAGGTCTGCCATCATTGGTGTATTTAGCATGACTTCTACCGCTGGTAAACGTCCATCATCTTTAATCTTTCTTACTAGACGCTGTGAAATGACACCTTTCAAGTTTAAAGATAAATCCATTAATAATTGATCACGACGTTCTTCAGGGAAGAAGTTAATAATACGATCTAAAGCTTGATTGGTACTATTTGCGTGTAATGTAGTTAAACAAAGATGGCCAGTTTCCGCATAAGCAATGGCATATTCCATTGTTTCTCTATCACGCACCTCACCCAATAAAATAACATCAGGAGCTTGTCGCAATGTGTTTTTCATCGCGATTGAGTAATCATCTGTATCAACACCTACTTCTCGTTGTGTAACAATGCAACCGTGGTGTTCATGGGTAAATTCGATAGGGTCTTCAATAGTAACAATATGACCTTGCGTATTTTTATTACGAAAATCAACCATTGATGCCAAAGTTGTAGATTTACCAGATCCTGTTGCACCAACCATTATTACTAAGCCACGCTTCGTCATTGCAACATCTTTTAAAATAGGCGGAAGCACTAATTGTTTGAATGTAGGAATGTAATCAGGAATATGTCGTAGCACCATGCCCTGCGAACCACGTTGAGTAAAAGTATTTACACGAAAACGGGCCTTTTCTGGCAAGCTAATCGCAAAATTACATTCCATATGCTCTTCAAACTCTTTTAGCTGGTGATCATTCATGATTGATCGTACTAGAAATCCTGCTTGTTCAGCACTGAGTTTTTGATCAGCCAATGGCTTCATAGCTCCATCAACTTTTACTGAAGGTGCGGCTAAAGCAGTAATAAATAAGTCCGAGGCTCCTTTTTCGAGCATGGATTCTAGTAACTGATGAACATAACCTATTGCGCTATCTTTATTCATTTTGGTATTTCGCTTTTAATTATTTTTATATTTTGGTATGCCTAAATAATATATTTAATTAGGCTCTTTCCATCATAGCTTTAGGATTATCTGCTTTCTTCATTGCTGTATCACGTGAGATATGCCCCAAAGTCATAAGCTTTTGTAAGCTTTGATCCATCGTCTGCATGCCATCTGCCGCGCCAGTTTGAAGTGCCGAGCGCATTTGAGCCAACTTGTTTTCTTTGATCATACTGCGTATTGCATTTGTTCCGATGAGGATTTCATGCGCTGCCACACGACCACCTTGAACACGCTTGAGTAATGTTTGTGATATAACGGCTTGCAATGATGATGAAATCATTGAACGAACCATGTCTTTTTCTGCCGCTGGAAATACATCCACAATACGGTCGATGGTTTTAGGGGCGCTGGTTGTATGTAGCGTTCCAAATACTAAGTGACCTGTTTCTGCCGCTGTAAGTGCCAAACGAATCGTTTCAAGGTCTCGCATTTCACCAACCAGAATAGTATCTGGATCTTCACGTAGTGCTGAGCGTAGTGAGGCTTCAAAACTTTGTGTATCGCGATGAACTTCTCGCTGGTTTATCAAACTTTTTTTACTCTTGTGAACAAATTCTATTGGATCTTCAATGGTCAAAATATGCTCATGCTGATTTTCATTCTTATAATCAATCATTGCCGCGAGCGTGGTTGATTTACCAGAACCTGTAGGCCCTGTTACCAAAACTAAGCCACGAGGCATATCAGAAATTTTCTTAAAAATAGAAGGAGCGTCTAGGTCTTCTAAAGACAATATTTTACTTGGGATAGTACGAAACACTGCAGCAGCACCACGATTTTGGTTATAAGCATTTACACGAAAACGAGCCACACCGGGAATCTCAAACGAGAAGTCAGTTTCCCAATTTTCTTCATATGATTTACGTTGTTTATCATTCATGATGTCATACACCATGCTGTGAACATCTTTATGCTCTAGTTCTGGCATATTGATACGACGCATATCACCATCGACACGAATAATAGGTGGTTCACCGGCTGAAATATGCAAATCAG
>JALSLX010000100.1 GCA_026988095.1 Thiotrichaceae bacterium | reverse complement strand
ATGACTTAAAAGAACAGTTGGACAAAGCAGGTGATAGTAAACCGAAACTATCCAAGCTACGCGATAGACTGTATCAATTGCGCTTGTTTGACCCTGCCTGTGGCTCAGGTAATTTTTTAATTATTGCTTATAAAGAGTTATGTAAGCTTGAAATTGAAATTCTAAAACGGCTCGATGATGGGCAAATGTCTTTATCAGAAGAATTTGTAGGGCGCATACAACTCACCCAGTTTTACGGCATCGAGCTGGATGACTTCGCCCATGAAACCGCCAAACTCTCCCTCTGGCTGGCAGAACATCAAATGAACCTCGCCTTTAAAGCGGTATTTGGCACGGCTAAACCGACACTGCCCTTGCAGGATGGTGGGCATATTGTTTGTGGCAATGCCACACGGGTGAATTGGGAGGATGTTTGCCCGAAGGATGAAGGGGTGGAGATTGTTATTATGGGGAATCCGCCTTATTTGGGTTCGAGTATGCAATCCAAAGAACAAAAAGAAGATATGGCTGTAGTTTTTGAAGGTATCAAGGGCTATAAAAATTTGGATTATATTACTTGTTGGTTTTTGATTGGCTCACGCTATATTCGAGATGTTAATGATCAATTAGCTTTTGTTTCCACCAACTCTATTTGTCAGGGGCAACAAGTAGCCATGTTATGGCCTCACATATTTACTTTGAATATTGAAATTGGGTTTGCTCACCAATCTTTCAAGTGGACTAATAATGCAAAAGGGAATGCAGGTGTCACTTGTATTGTGGTTGGGTTAAGAAATAAATCAAGCTCACAAAAGTTACTGTTTAAAGGAGGTATTCATCAGTCGGTTAAGAATATAAATGCTTATCTTGCTAGTGGTAGTAATTTAATAATTGTAAAAAGGAGTAAGCCGTTATCTATTTTACCTATAATGACCTATGGGAATAAAGCCGTTGATGGCGGTCATCTAATTTTAACAAAACTAGAACGAGATAAAATCATTAATGAGTATCCTGAATCCAGTAACTTTATAAAAAAACTATCAGGTTCAAGTGAATTTATACGAGGTGGGGGTAGGTTTTGTTTATGGCTTAAAAATGAAGATATTTCCCAAATAAAAATAATACCACCAATTCAAAAGAGAATTGATAAAGTCGAAGACATGAGGCTGGCTAGTAAAGATGTAGGTGCTAATAAGTTGGCAAGTAGACCACACCAATTTAGAGACATATCAGAGTCAAAGAGTAATGCGATAATAATTCCGCGAGTATCATCAGAAAGGCGTTCTTATATCCCTGTAGGTTTTCTTGAAAGCGATACAATAATTCTTGATTCAGCCCAAGCAATCTACGACCCAGAGCCGTGGATATTCGCCATAATCTCCTCCCGCATCCACATGACATGGGTACGCGCCGTAGCAGGTCGCCTTAAAACCGATTACCGTTATTCATCCGCCCTGTGCTACAACACCTTCCCCTTCCCAGAAATAAGCGAAGCACAAAAAACCACCCTCGAAGACCATGTATTCAACGTACTGGATGAACGCGAAAAGCACCCCGAAAAAACCATGGCAGAACTCTATGACCCCGATAAAATGCCCGATGGTTTACGCAAAGCGCATCACGAAATGGATGTAGCCGTAGAACAATGCTACCGCAAACAAGCCTTTAACAGCGATGAAGAACGCCTTGAGTATTTGTTTAAGTTGTATGAAGCCATGATAGAAGCTGAATAATGCCACAGAGTATTTATCTTTTGTCACATCTCATCGTTGCATTCGTACTCGAATGGTCACGTATTAGCAGTCGCTCACATTCTGCGTGCGAATGCGCCTTGATCTGTAACAAAACCTAAACACTCTGAGGCATTATTGAGTAGAAAAGATATTTTTTAAAGCCACCCCCCCTGTTTTTCGATGTTTTGTATTGGCTTTATCGGTACAAAACCACGAAAAAGAGGGGGGGTGGCTTTATCTAACTAGATGAAAGAGATAATTATTAATGGATGAAGCCAGTCAAATAGTCATTTATGAGAATATGCAAGGCGGTGTACAATTAGATGTGCGCCTTGTGGATGAAACTGTGTGGCTTACGCAAACACAGATGAGTCATTTATTTGGTAAAGCCGTTTCAACTATTAATGAGCATATAAAAAACATCTACACTGAAAATGAATTATCTGAAGAAGGTACTTTGAGAAAATTCGGAAATTCCGAATTTTCTACCAAGCCTACAAATTTCTATAATTTGGATGTCATCATATCCGTTGGTTATCGGGTAAAATCCCAACAAGGCACGCAGTTTCGTATTTGGGCAACTCAGCGTTTAAAAGAGTTTATTGTTAAAGGCTTTGTTTTAAATGATGACCGTTTTAAAACAGGGCAATCCATGCAGTATTTTGATGAACTGCAACAGCGTATTCGTGAGATACGCTTGTCTGAAAAATTCTTTTATCAAAAAGTACGGGACTTATTTGCACTATGTAGTGATTACGACCGTCAAGTATTAAGGTTGATGGAGTAAATGGGCATTGGTTTTGAGTTATGCTATCATAATGCTATCAATAAGAGAGGTGTCACATGTCACAACTGCTGGTAAGAAATTTACAGAAAGAGGTTGTTGAAAGCTTGAAGAATCGGGCTAAAGCGAATCATCGCTCCTTACAGGCTGAAGTTGCGTTAATTCTTGAAAACGCAGCTAAAGTTCAGCCAAGAGATTTTTGGCAAGATGCTAATGCGGTGCGTGAGCAACTTGCTGAATATAAGAATCAACATAATCATTCGTTTTCTGATAGCGCAGAACTTATTCGTGAGGACAGGGATAAATGAATGATGATGTTAATCACTATGTGCTTGATGCGAGCATAGTGATTAAATGGTTTATTCCTGAGATTCATTGGGAGCAAGCTTCTTTGTTGCAACGGTGTTTAGGATCACAGCTGCATATCCCAGACTTCGCTCAATTAGAATGTAGCAGTATATTGAGTAAAAAAGTGCGTCGTAAAGAATTAAATCTTGATCAAGCCAATCAAATTCAAGCGTTATTGTTGCACATGCCTGTGCAAATGCATCCCTGGCAAGATTTATTGTTGGAGGCAGGACAAGTCGCGCATGAAACCTATCGTAGTGTTTATGATTGCCTATATTTGGTGTTAGCTAAACAGCTTAATGGAAAAATGATAACCGCAGATAAAAAGTTTTATTTGGCATTAAAAAATTCAAAACAATGGGGTGATTATTTACTTTGGATTGAGGATATAGAAATAAATAACGGTTTAAAGAACAAATAGAGTTGAGATACTAATTTATTTCTTTTTGTTCTTTTTGCTATGATGAGGTCTCATTATGTATATATAGATACCTTTAGGATGATTAATAATGATTGATTATAAAAAGATAATTACTATCAATGCTGGAAAAAGATCAGGTAAGCCTTGTATTAGAGACTTGAGAATTACCGTTTATGATGTTTTAAAAATGCTAGCTAACGGCATGAAAAACAGTGAAATAATGGATGATTTTCCAGAGCTTACAGAAGATGATATTTATGCCAGTTTAGCATTTGCGGCTGATAAAGAAAGGCAGGTAGCAGTCTTATAATGAAGTTGCTTTTTGATGAGAATCTATCTTTTAAGCTATGTAAACGGCTGGAAGATATTTACCCTGATTCAACCCATGTTAGCTTTGTGGGTTTGCAAAATGTTAATGATTTTGTAATCTGGCAATATGCGAAAGATGAGGGCTTTGTCATTGTTTCGCAAGATTCTGACTTTAATGACTTATCTGTTTTAAAGGGTTTTCCACCTTATGTCGTGTGGGTTAAGTCTGGAAATACACGCGTATCAGATATTGAAAGACTACTAAGAACACATTCAATTCGATTGAGAGAGTTTTTAGATAATGAATCTTTAGGCTTGATTGAATTAGAATAATAAAAAATCATTTCCGCCCCTAATATTCAATTTTTAGCTTTTAATAAAAGGAACAATAATGCCCAATTTTGTAGACGTAACCTACGCGCAAACAGGTGACAGCCTAAGCACTAATCCGCTAGGGATGCGCGATATGCAAGCTAAAGCCTTTGAAGCTAGGGATGCACAGTATTTATTATTAAAAGCGCCACCTGCATCGGGTAAATCACGCGCTTTAATGTTTTTGGCATTGGATAAACTCTATGAGCAGGGTGTTAAAAAAGTGATTGTGGCAGTGCCAGAACGCTCGATTGGTGCATCCTTTGCTTCTACCGATTTAATGAGTCATGGCTTTTCTGCTAATTGGGAGGTGGAGAATCAATATAACCTGTGTGTGGCGGGTGGTGATAAAAGCAAGGTGAGTGCGTTTGTTTCTTTTATGGAGGACTCAAGCGCAACTATTTTGGTGTGTACACATGCGACGTTACGTTTTGCCTTCGATGCGGTGGATGAAAGTCAGTTTGATAACTGCCTGATTGCAATTGATGAATTTCATCATGTGTCGGCTGATGCTGAAAACCGTTTAGGTGAAGTATTGCGCTCACTTATGAAAAATACCAGCGCGCATATTATCGCCATGACAGGTTCTTATTTCAGGGGCGATAGCGTACCTGTGTTATTGCCAGAAGAAGAGGAAAAATTCACCAAGGTTATTTATAACTATTATCAACAGTTAAATGGCTATAAATATTTAAAAACGCTGGGGATAGGCTATAAGTTTTATCAGCGTAGTTATTTAACCGCAATTGATGATGCGCTGGATACCAATTTAAAAACGATTTTGCATATCCCCAATGTGAATGCGGGTGAATCGACTAAGCAGAAATATAAGGAGGTTGATACGATTCTCGATATTATCGGTAATGTTGAGTTTCAGGATGAAGAAACAGGCATCCTTCATGTAAAGCGTAAAAGTGATGGAAAAATTATTAAGGTCGCTGATTTAGTCAATGATAACCCCAAAGACAGGGACAAAGTCGCGGCTTATTTGCGTGATATGGATGATGTTGATGATTTGGATTTAATCATCGCGCTAGGCATGGCGAAAGAGGGTTTTGATTGGCCTTATTGTGAGCACGCTTTAACGGTGGGTTATCGGGGTTCTTTAACTGAAATCATCCAAATTATTGGGCGCGCGACCCGTGATAGCTCAAATAAAACCCATTCTCAGTTTACTAATTTGATTGCCCAGCCTGATGCACAAGATGATGCAGTAAAGTTATCGGTTAATAATATGCTAAAAGCAATTAGTGCATCGCTTTTGATGGAACAGGTGCTAGCGCCAAACTTTGTCTTTAAAACGCGTAAATTCCCTGATGAAGAAAATGAAGCGGGTACGATTAAAATAGGCGGATTCAAAGAGCCAAAGACCGACCGCGTAAAACAAATTGTTGAAAACGATTTGAATGATTTGAAAGCCAGAATCTTACAGGATGAACAATTATTAAAAGCATTGCCGAGTGATGTGATTGACCCTGAAGTGATTAATAAAGTGCTAATCCCTAAGATCATACAAAAGGCATATCCTGATTTAAACGATGAAGAGCTAGAAACGATTAGGCAACACGTTGTGGTTGATTCTGCGATTAAAAATGGTGAAGTTAAAGAGGTCGGGGATAAGAAGTTTATAAGAATGGCGGGTAAGTTTGTTAATATTGATGATTTGCATATTGACCTTATCGACAAGGTCAACCCTTTTCAAAAAGCCTTTGAGGTATTGTCTAAAAGTGTCACGGCAAACTTGCTTAAAACCATTCAAGATACGATTGATGCAGGGCGTATTGAAATGACGGATGAAGAAGCAGTTATTCTTTATCGTGATAAAATTCCTGAATTTATGAAAGAGTTTGGGCGTGAACCTAATATTAATTCAAGTGATCCGCAAGAAAAGCGCATGGCTGAATCTATTGTCTACCTTAGAAATAAGCGTAGGAAACAGCAGTAATGGTAATTGATAAACACTGATGATTGACTTTGAAAAAGAGCTAAAAGCGATTCTTGAGAATGACCCTTTGGATATTTTAAAGGCAAAGCCTAAAGTATCGTCTGTTATTAGCCCTGATAATCGCCTTAAAGCTTCATTTGAAGCTATTAATCAATTCATTGATGAGGCAGGGACAGAACCCACAAAAAGCCGTGATATTAATGAGAGAAGGCTTTTTAGCCGATTAGAAAGCCTGAGAGAAAGCCCCGAAAAAGCCGCGATGTTATTAGACCTTGATAAACATAATCTGTTAGCTGATGTTGAAGTGCCTGAACCATTAGTCGCAATAGAAGAGATTGAAACGGTTGGTGATGTGCTGGATGCTGACCCGCTAGGATTGCTAGGTAGTAGCAATGATGGTGAAGAAGACGTTGATATCTTCGACTTGAAAAATTTGCCATCAAAAGAAAGAGCCTTAACCGATTACATGGCTAAGCGTAAGCCATGTAAGAATTTTGATAATTACGCTGATCAATTCATAACCGTTCAGCAAGAACTTAAAGAGAATAAACGTAAGCTGATCATTTTTACCGATAAAGGTGAAGCCTTGGTTGCGGGTAATTATTATATTTTGGGCGGTATACTTTTATATTTGGAAAGTATTGATATTAGTTCTCCTGAAAAAACCATTGAGGGTAAACGCTTTAGAAAAGATGGTAGAACTCGCTGTATATTTGAGAATGGTACAGAATCCAATATGCTGTATCGCTCATTAGCTAAGTCGCTTTATCATGGCGGTAAAATAGTCACTCGAACAGAAGATCAAATTAATTCAGAGTTTAAAAAGAATCTAGGTGTTATCAAAGAAGAAGACGAACTGGCAGGCACTATCTATATCCTACAATCATTAAGCAAAAATGCAGAAATCCAAAGCTTTGATAACTTGTATAAGGTAGGGTTTTCTACAACAGCGGTTGAAAAACGAATAGCCAATGCTGAAAATGAACCGACTTATTTAATGTCACCCGTTAAAGTTGTGGCTGAATATGAAGCTTACAATATGAATACCCAGAAGTTTGAAAGCTTACTTCATCGATTTTTAGCCGATGTTTGTTTAGATTTAAAAGTAGCTGACAATAAAGGCAGGATGCACCAGCCCCGTGAATGGTTTATTGCACCACTTGATGTGATTAATAGAGCTATTGAGTTGATAGTATCAGGGCAGATTCAGCACTATCGTTATGATGATATGGCAAAAGTGATTGTAGTTGTTTAGGGTAAATTTAGTCAAAATGGGGGTGTGAGTTCGTGAGATTAAACAGGGTGACTTTTCTTTTTAGTAACACTGATTGTAACACTTGCTAAATATCAATTTCACGAATAACAATATAATCAATAGCTTATGTAATAAGATCAGTTCCCGTCGCTCCACCAAACAAAAGAACCACCCGCAAAAACAATGATTTGTAGCTTGATTCAAAGGCATTGGCCACCCACCCTCTTTATATGCATTTTATGCACCTAAGGGTAGTCTTCTCTTCACTCAAACATGGTCTCGCATCCGCTCGGCTCGATGATTTGTAAGAAAAACACTCAAATTCTTATACAAATCATCGAAAAAGAGGGGGGGTGGTTTATAAAAATAGGCTGTTTATGGCTGTTTTTATGATTTTTAGGCGATATTACGGCAGCTGGTTTATTTTCGATTGCACCTATTGCTGATATATCGGTTCTAGAATATGAATTTATGGATAATTGCTGGGTGTGGCTGATTAATGGATTAGAAGATAAATCGTTTTAGTATAATTAGTTATTTTAGGATTAGGGAATATACTCTTTTTTGACAATTTTGGCTGATCAGAGCATAATTATTATATTAGGTGGCAAAGTGCTACTTTTGTTCCGATCTGAATCCCTGACTCAGGTTTAAATAGTAAAAAGGCTCAATGATGGCGCAATCAATCAAAATTTCTAATACTGAGATGGATATTCTACGCGATGAGTCCAAAACTTTTGGACGTTCTATCGCGGGGCAGGCTGAGCATTGGATGCGCATTGGCCGTGCGATTGAGCAATCCAATCATTTTAATTACCGTAAAATCCAAGCCGTATTAAA
Source organism: Thiotrichaceae bacterium (assembly GCA_026988095.1). Lineage (GTDB taxonomy): Bacteria > Pseudomonadota > Gammaproteobacteria > Thiotrichales > Thiotrichaceae > Cocleimonas. Next base: position 3,672 of record JALSLX010000100.1, on the reverse strand, counting down.
CGGCACGCTGAACCCTGATCATCTTAATCGAGATGAGGAGGAGGTTTACCTTGATGACTTTATTGATGAAATGAAACAACCTCAGCAGGCAATGGGCGAGTTTTTATCAATGCAAAGTGATGCCGGTGTAGGTGTCGGTTTAGAGCTTGATAACGATGGTGTTGATAAATTAGTTTATGCTAAAAAGCCTTATCAACCTTAGCCGATTGAGCATAGCTACGTTAGTGGCAACATTTTAATGGCATTTATGATTATGCTGGCGGGGCCAAATGGTGCGGGTAAGTCGACAATATATGAGCATATTGTTCGTTCAAGGTTTAATGCGCCTTTTATTAATGCAGATAAAATTCAAAAAGAAGAACTGAGTGATCAATCAGTAGAGGGTGCGTATCAGGCTGCTAAAATTGCAGGAGCGCGCAGGCAACAATATTTAGCTAGAAAATGTAGTTTTGCTTCAGAATCTACATTCTCCCATCCTTCAAAAATTCAATTAATTGACGAGGCTATTGCCGCAGATTTTCGTGTGGTGATGTATCACGTAAATGTTCGTAGCCCTGAATTATCAGTTGCAAGAGTGGCAATGCGTGTGAAGGGAGGTGGGCATGATGTGCCAGAAGAGAAAATTAGGGCGCGTTATAGGCGTAATCAAGCGTTAATAAAACAAGCTGTGTTGCGCGCTGATGTTGGTTTTGTCTATGATAATTCTTTGCTAAATCAGTTACCCCAGCTTTGCTTGGTTTTTAAACAGGGTAAATGTGTTTCTGTTGCAGAAAACTTGCCGACTTGGGTGGCTCGTTTGTATGGGGAGTGTCTATGAGCTGGCTCTTTACCCATAGGTTAAGCGGGTATTTTTTAAACTCGTGATGAATCAATAGCTTGCGTACTGTGCCGTAGTGAAGTCACGGATTCAGGTTAATGTTTAGCACGATCAGTCATCGCCAATATCCCTGCAATAATAATGATAATAATGCCTATCCAAGTATTAATCACTAAAACCTCACTCCAAATCAGCCAGCCAAATAATGCAGCAAATGCAACGGATGTATAGGTGTATGGACCAAGTTGACCTGCTGGTGCAAGCCCATAAGCTTTGCTCAATAATAACTGTCCAATGGTTGAGAATAGGGCAATACCTGCGAGATAGGCGAGTTGTTGCCAGCTAAGTTCTACCCATGCAAGCATGGCAGGAATGATGGAAACTAACGTGCCGATGAGTGCAAAGTAAAAAACTATACGCCCTGGTGTTTCTGTATCGCGCATTTTACGGATGGATGTTTTGGCAACGCCCGCAAGGATTGCCCCCACAATTGCGAGGATGATGGCAAGGTTAAAATCACTTTGCTGTGCATCAGGGTCAATAATTAATGCGACCCCTAAAAAGCCTATGAATAACGCGATGATCGTTTTTTTTCCAATGCGTTCTTGTAACCAAAAATACGCGATTATAGGAATGAAAAGCGGGGAGGTTTGTTTGAGCAGTGCCGCCTGTGCCAACGGTAAATGCCCCCAAGCATAAAACATACAGACCATTGCGCTAACACCGACAACGCCCCGTAAAATATGCATAGAAATACGTTTAGTGTATAAACGGTTGATACCTTTTCTGTAAAGCCACGGCATGAGCAGGGCTAAGCCCATCGCGTTTCTAAAAAATATGATTTGTTCGAGAGGAACATCGGCTGATATTTGTTTGATAATCATTCCTGTGAATAATAATGCTAATTCTGATGCTATGATCAGTAGTGCGCCAAGGGCGATATTATTTTTCATGAATGAGTATTTAGTGTTGCTATTTTAGAGCGGGTAGGGATGATAGCTTAAATCGAGATACTGTTATTAACTATGATTGTTTAAATAGCTATTTTTATGAAACAAATGTAATGAAACAAAAAAACAAATTACTATTTTTATTAGTGCTCTCATTCACAACTTCTTATAGTTTGATGGCAAGTGAGCCTGACGGAAAAATCAGTAAAACTATTGATGCACAAACACAGCTAAGTGCTTGGAAGTTTAGTGCAGGAAATTTTCAATTAGAATTGATTCAGCGTTCACCACAGCAGACGCGGTCGTTTTTTCAAGGCAGAGGGTTTAGTAGCAAAGTGGCGGATGATATTGCTTTGAGTTGTGTTTTTCAAACTATCGGGCGCAATACAGAAGCGGATAATAAAACAGATTCTGTCAGCGTAGATTTAAGCGAATGGCGCATTGTGCTGGTAGATGATAAAGATAAAAATAGCGAGAATGCTACTGCCAATGAAAAACCAAAACCCATTAAGCTAAAAGAAGATTGGGCTAATGAATGGAAGGATTCAGATATTAAGCCAGCATCACGCATTGCGTTTCGTTGGGCAACGTATCCAACAGAGCAACGTTTTGATCCTGGTGGAGACTTTAATTGGGGTATGATTAGTATGGGGCCAAAACCCGAAGCTATCTTTGACTTGCATATTTTTTGGAAGCAAGGTGAACAACAACATGATGCATGGATTAAGCAGATGCAATGTCCAGCAGATCAACCTGAATAGAAGAATATAAATATGTTTATGAAATATACCCAACTACTTTTTACCTCGTTATTGCTTTCACTGATTGTTGCTTGTGATGCTGCTCCTAATCTTGCCGCACAATCACTGACACCGATGAAAAACACGCCTAATGCGCCCGCTTTTAAGTTGGTGGATATGGATGATGAGGTACATAAGCTTGAAGATTACAAGGGCAAGCCTGTGATTATTAATTTTTGGGCTACCTGGTGTCCGCCGTGTCGTGAGGAGCTTCCTTCAATGAACCGCGCATGGGAGAAAGTGAAAGACGAGGGCATTGAAATGCTGGCGATAAATGTGGGTGAGGATGAAGACACGATTTTTGCGTTTTCAGGCGAATATCCTATTGATTTTACGGTGTTGCTAGATGAAAGTGGCCAAGAGATTAATAAATGGCCGATTAAGGGATTACCAACGACATTTGTGGTTGATCCTGACGGAAAAATCATCTACCAAGCCATAGGTGGGCGCGAATGGGATGATGATAAGTTACTGGATATGGTTAGAGCGTTGAAAAAGCCATAGAAATATTAAAAAAAGCGTAATTATTTCTTTAAAAACCTATTTTACTATACCACCCCCCCTGTTTTTCGATGATTTGTGTTTATATAGAAGCTTATTTGTACACAAATCATCGAAAAACAGGGGGGGTGGCAATGCCGTTGAATTAAGCTACAAGTCATTATTCCTGTGTAGGCGGGAATTCATCTATCTGAATGCTATTCTAAGCGAACATGCATACCTGCTTTCGCAGGTATGACGTTGGTATTCATAGCTGTTAGTCATTAAGAACCTTTCTCTGCCGCTAAACCCTTAATTGCATTAGTGATCTCTTCTGAATCCCATTCAACACCACCGTATAAGGTGTAACGAATCTTACCTTTTTTATCGAGTACAAAGTTTGAAGGGGCTGCAAACACATTCCATGCTTGAGTATTTTTACCGGTAGTATCCATTAAGATGGTGAATTCTGGCTTTACTGCATCGACGAATTTTTGTACTTCTTCTTTGGTTTCGCCCATATTGACGGCGATGATTTTGAAGGGTACTTTTTCAGCTTCTAATTTTTTGATGAGTTTGTTCATTGATGGCATTTCTACACGACAAGGTGTGCAGTAGGTCGCCC
>JALSLX010000099.1 GCA_026988095.1 Thiotrichaceae bacterium | reverse complement strand
GGGACTTCTGCTGGTGTAATAGTGGGGCCATTTGCATCGGTTACTATAAAGTTATCAAATAGAGCATCTCCTGCAATTCCTCCAGTCCCACTCCATTCTTCTAGCATTAGATGAAAAGAATTATAGGTTGTTGTAACAGGAATGATTACTCGATGCCATGCACCATCATCAGGAAGTAAGTCTGGATATGGGGCTGTTGTTCCACCTATCCAAGTATGAGATCCTGGTGGATTAACTCCAACGCTAATTCCAATAAATCCTCCGCAATTTGCAGTGCCACAAGTTCCTAAGTAATCAAACGAAATGATATAGTTTCCACCTGTTTGTCCTTGCAAAGGGAGGATTGACATGAGGTCACCTCCTCCTGTTAACGCGCTAAAGTTTAAGACTTTATTTCCAGGCACTATTGGGTCGTTAACTATCTGGGCATTTAGACCATTATAGGTGTCATCCCATTGACCTAAGCCTGCTTCAAAATTCTCCGTAAACAATGTTTCAGCAGATAGTACTGTTGAAAAAAAAGGTAGTAAAAAACAACAAAACATTCTAATTAGCATTTAATCCGCCTATTTTGTTTAGTATAGCGTTTATAATTTCCTCACTCTAAGGGGGAGGAAACCTATTACTGAGAAACAGTCTCACAACAGCCAGAATAAAAATTACGATTTATTGTTGCGTTAACTTCATACATATAGTTTTTTCTTGATAAGCCTGTACTACAAGCATCCGTTTTTTCGAGATTCACATCAACAATATTACGACCCTTATTCCCACCAATATTCATGCGCACTTTACTAGGGCTTGCCCATTCATGATAATTGATAGGCACGTAAAATGCAGATTGGTTTTTTGATTTAATTCTCATTGTTTTCTTTGCAACATCCATCTGAATGTTCCATTGGCGAGGAGAGCTACCAACACAGCTAAGAATTTTATTGTTTTTTGATGTTTCTGCTCTGCCTGAATAAGCTGTTTTTACTTCGCGTGCTGCTAGTTGTTCTGGTTGGCTATAACGATTTTCTTTTGGCATCTCTGGAATTGTATTTAATAACGGTGTATTGGACGTTTTTACTTTTTTAACTATTTTTTTCTTTGTATTGTTTTTCGTATTGCGTGATGTACTCGATACTACGGCATTATTGGCAGGAGAACGGTTAGGTAAAACCCCCGTTTTTTTAAGATAACGTGCATTTACCCAACCACGGTTGTTTTTCCAATTCACTTCAAGCCACTTTGATTTTCCTAATATTTTCTTTTTTCCTGTTTCTGTTAGGTCAATGGCGTTATAGGGTAAGGATACTTTCACACGTGATTTAGGGCTAGGCCAAGCACGTAATTGTAATTTATTTTTAGCGGAGACTTTAGTAACTTTGAAAATAGTAATATTTGATTTTGCGTAAGCTATTGAAAGTGTGGCATCAATTGAAATTAATGCCAGTACAATGAATATTGATAACATAAACTGCTTCATAATATTTTCCCCTTATTAAACAAAACTTAGCCCATAAGTTTTGTTTAATATTATTTGCTCTAGCTTGAGTATAACGCAACTTCAAGAATTTACCAAATGTATCACTTTAAGTTAGCTTGCTTAAGCTATTGCTTAATATAATAAATTACATTCTGTCGTTATATATCTATTACGAAAAGTAAATATAAGTGACATGTAATTCAACATCGCAGATAATAGCTTTTCCTATGAGGTTTTAATTAAAGTAGCTTTTTATGTCGGGTAAGATTTTTATACAAACACACGGTTGCCAAATGAATGAGTATGATTCAGCTAAAATGCTGGATGTGCTGAAGGATTCAGATGGTATGGAATTAACAGATAATCCTGATGAGGCAGATGTACTATTACTGAATACCTGCTCAATTCGTGAGAAAGCGCAGGAGAAGGTTTTTCACCAATTAGGTCGTTGGAGAAAAATTAAAGAAAAAAACCCAAACGTAATCATCGGGGTAGGTGGCTGTGTAGCCAGTCAAGAAGGAGAGGCATTGCAAAAGCGAGCCCCTGTAGTTGATGTAATTTTTGGTCCACAAACTTTGCATCGTTTGCCGGAGCTAGTCGCAGAAGCTAAAGATACTAAAAAGTTTGTTATTGATACCTCATTTCCAGAAATTGAGAAGTTTGATAACTTGCCTGAGCCAGTGGCAGAAGGCGTAAGTGCATTTGTTTCAATTATGGAAGGCTGTAGCAAGTATTGTACATTTTGCGTCGTGCCGTATACACGTGGTACAGAAATTTCTCGCCCCTTTGATGATATTATTGCTGAAATTGCAAAATTAGCAGAGCAAGGGGTACGTGAAATTAATTTACTCGGCCAAAACGTAAATTCATACCGTGGTGAAATGCATGATGGACAAATTGCCGATCTTGCCATGCTAATTCATTATGTGGCGGCGGTTGAGGGTATTGATCGTATTCGTTACACCACTTCTCATCCAGTCGAATTTAGCGATAGTTTGATTCAGGCGTATGCCGAAGTACCTGAATTAGTGGATCATTTACATTTACCGGTTCAAAGTGGATCAGACCGTATATTAGCCGCTATGAAACGTGGTCACATGGCGATAGAATATAAACAAAAAATAAGAAAGTTACGTGAAGTTCGTCCAAATATTAGCTTATCGTCTGATTTTATTATTGGCTTCCCTGGGGAGACGGATAAAGACTACGAAGATACGATGAAATTGATTGAAGATATCGGTTTTGATAAAAGCTTCAGCTTTATCTACAGCGCAAGACCTGGTACTCCAGCGGCATCTTTTGAAGATGATGTACCAATGGCCGTAAAAAAAACGCGTTTGTACCGTTTGCAACAACGCATTACTGAGATGGAGCAAGAAATCAGTAAGAAAATGGTTGGAACAGTGGTTAAAGTATTGGTAGAGAAAGTATCTGTTAAAGATGATAAGCAAGTAGCTGGTAGAACAGAAAATAACCGTATTGTGAATTTTGACGGTGATAAGTCGCTTATCGGAAATTTTGCAGAGGTTGAAATAACCGAAGCGCAACCTAATTCTCTACGTGGTAAGTTGGTTTAGACTAAATTGGTTAGAAAAAGGATTTTATATGAAATGGCGTGACCGTAAGCAAAGCACAAATGTAGATGATAGACGTAATAGTAGCGGAGGAGGTAGTCGTAGAGGTTTGCCTTCAATCGGCACAATTATGTTTTTATTACCGATGATAAAGCCATTATTGAAGTCGAAACTAGGTCTGGCTGTTGTCGGTATTGGTGCTGTTGCTTATTTTAGCGGGTTTAATCCACTTTCATCATTAACGGGCGGTGGTGCAAAGCCTGCCAACGAAGCCGCTGATAATGAACAGGCTGCTTTTATGAAAACGGTGATGGCAGATACAGAGGCTGTCTGGGGTAAGGTTTTTGCTCAAGCAGGCGAGCGTTATCCAGCACCTCAACTGGTTTTATATCGAGGGGGGACTTCAAGCGGATGTGGACCAGCTCAGTCAGGAATGGGCCCCTTTTATTGTCCTTCAGATAGTAAGGTGTATGTTGATCTTGCATTCTTTGATGACTTGAAAAACACACATGGGGCGGGTGGAGATTTTGCTCAAGCCTATGTTTTAGCTCATGAGATTGGTCACCACATCCAAAATATGGAAGGTACTTTGGATAAGGTTCAACAAGCTAAAAGACGAGTGAGCGGTGGCAAAGAAAATCAATTACAGGTAATGGTTGAGTTACAGGCTGATTGTTATGCAGGTATTTGGGCAAATCAGGCACAAAAACAGTTTAAAATGTTAGAAGCAGGAGACCTAGAAGAAGCACTTACTGCAGCAGCATCCATTGGTGATGACCGTTTACAGGAAAAAGCCCAAGGCTTTGCTATTCCTCATACTTTTACACATGGCAGCTCAAAGCAACGTGTTGAATGGTTCTCTAGAGGTGTTAAGACAGGAATGATGAGAGATTGTAATACCTTTGCGGTTCGTTAATTTATAGATATAACCAAAATATAAAACTGCAAATAAGTAGAGGGTAACAAATTGGATCAATATTTACTTTATTTAATGATATCGGTAATTACTGTTGCTAGCCCTGGTCCTGGAGTCATTCTTACTCTGTCGAATTCAATTCGTCACGGCATTAAACCTGCTCTGTCAGGTGTAGTGGGTATAGCCATGGGCATTCTACTCATTGCGATTATTTCGGCGAGTAGTTTGGGTGTTTTGTTAGCAACTTCAGCTTTAGCTTTTACCATTTTAAAATATGTGGGTGCGGCATATCTCATTTATTTAGGCGTCAAGCTTTGGAAATCTCCAATAATGAAACTTGAAGATGACTCTGTTAATGACAGTTTCTATGAGCCACAATATTTATTACGTTTTAAAGAAGGCTTTCTAGTTTCATTGCTAAACCCCAAACCTATTTTCTTTTTTATGTCTTTGTTCCCACAATTTATTAATCATGAGCAAAGTTATTTATTGCAATTTAGTGTCCTTACATTAACATTTTGCGGTTTAATTATTGCAGTGCATACAGCTTATGTTTTAGGTGCTAATGCAATTAAAGGCTGGCTGTCTACCCCTAAAGGGTCTAAAGCTATCAATAGAGTGGGTGGTAGTGTGTTTGTATTATTTGGCTTTGGTTTAGCAACTTCCCAGCGATAACGAATCTACAAAAATATGCGACTAGCTTGCTAAAAAAAATGGAAAGGTTATGCTTTACTAGATATATCTAAAAACTTTATAAATATAGGAAACCTAACACCACTTGAATACAACAGTTGCAGTTAAACCATCTATTGATGAGCCTCGTCATCCAATTAGTCTCCTACTTGAGCCAGAAGATAATATTCGCTTGACCAATTTATGTGGACAATTTGATCAACATATACGTCAAATAGAAGCCCACTTTGATGTTGAAATTAATAATCGTGCATTTCAATTTGAGATTATAGGTGTTCCGTTACAAGCTCAAAAAACTATCAATCTTTTACAAGAATTGTATGAGCTAACAAAAAATGAAGCATTAGCACCTGAAAAAATTCATCTATACCTGCAAGAGTCTAATCATGCGTTATCGGATGACTGCAAGGGGGATGGTAAATCTTCAGCAGAAAAAGCATCCGCAGTCATTCGCACTAAACGTGGCATGATTCGGGGTCGGGGGCCAAATCAAAGTCATTATATTCGTAATATTCAAGCGAGTGATTTAAGTTTTGGTGTTGGTCCTGCTGGTACGGGTAAAACCTATTTGGCGGTAGCTTGTGCGGTAGAAGCATTGGAACGAGATGAAGTAAGACGCATTATTTTAGTACGCCCTGCCGTTGAAGCAGGTGAAAAATTAGGTTTTTTACCCGGTGATTTATCACAAAAAGTAGATCCATATCTGCGCCCAATGTATGACGCATTGTATGAAATGTTAGGCTTTGAAAAAGTCGATAAACTCATCGAGAAGAATGTGATCGAAGTTGCGCCATTAGCTTATATGCGTGGTCGTACTTTAAATGACTCATTTATTATTATGGATGAAGCTCAAAATACCACGGTTGAACAAATGAAAATGTTTTTAACCCGTTTAGGCTTTGGTTCAACGGCGGTGGTGACAGGTGATATTACCCAAATTGACTTGCCGCGTGGTCAGTTGTCGGGTTTAAAACACGTTATAGGTATTCTGCAAGGTGTGAAAGAGATTAAATTTAGCTTCTTCGAATCAACAGATGTGGTAAGACACTCTTTAGTACAACGTATTGTTGAAGTGTATGCAGAACATGAATTGAAATCTGAAAAAAATGGTTGATGTAGAGCTTCAAAATCCTTACGATTTTGACACAATACCTGACGAGAATGACCTCAAAACTTGGTCAAATGCGGCACTGCAAAAGACAGATGCTAACAACAGTGTAAGTCTTGTTGTGCGCGTAGTTAATGAAGAAGAAGGTATTGAACTAAACCAAACCTATCGTGATAAAGCTTCTGCCACAAACGTACTATCATTTCCGTATGAAGTGCCAGAATATGCGATGGATATTCCTGAGTTACAGAGTGAATATTCTCAGCAATATTTAGGTGATTTAGTGCTGTGTGAAAAAGTTGTAATAAACGAAGCTAAAGCGCAAAATAAAACCTTAACACAACATTGGGCGCACTTAATTATCCATGGCGTGCTTCATCTGCAAGGTTATGATCATATTGATGATAGTGATGCAACGATAATGGAATCGTTAGAAATTGAAATAATGGAACGTTTAGGGTTTGATAATCCTTACTCAGTCTCTCCTTAAACAATAAGTAATTTTCTTTTAAATATATGAAACAACAAGACAAAGGCAAGCCACGACCGTGGTATCAACGCTGGATAAGAAACACAATAGATACGAGCGTGACGTGTCGTGAAGAGCTAATAGAAGAGCTTCGCCAATCTCAAAATAATAATATTATCTCTTCAGAATCACTCAGTATGATTGAAGGAGTTATGCAAGTCGATAACCTTCAAGTGCGTGATATTATGATTCCGCGTGCAAATATTCACTTTTTACATCTTGATGATAGCTATCACGATATTCTTAAAACTGTGCTTGATTCAGGGCATTCTCGTTACCCTGTTTTTGATATTGACCGTGATGACGTCGAAGGTATTTTGCTCGCTAAAGACTTATTAAAATATGTTGGGCAAGAAAAGAGCTTTGATATTGATGATATTTTGCGTCCTGCTTCTTTTGTACCAGAAAGCCAAAATCTAAATACTCTGCTAAGCCAGTTTAGAAACAGCCGAAATCATATGGCAATGGTTGTTGATGAGTATTCAGGCACATCAGGTGTCGTGACTATTGAAGATGTACTTGAGCAAATAGTCGGTGATATTGATGATGAACATGACGATGTTGATGATAAAAAAAATATTCTAGATCAAGGTGATGGGCGTTTTACAGTTAAGGCCAGTACCGAGGTTGAAGAATTTAATGATTACTTTAAATGTGACATGGCGCTTGGCAAGTTTGATACGATTGGTGGCTTAGTAACCCAAAAAGCGGGAAGAATTCCAGAGCAGGGTGAGGAAGTTGCACTGTCTCCATTTCTCTTTAAAGTATTACGCTGTGATGGTCGTAAAATTCAGTTACTAGAAGTTAATAAAACAGATGTGACCGCATAACGTTATGCAAGAAGATTTAAGACCTCCTTTTAATAAATGGTACTACCTTCTGCTTTTATGCGCGGGTGCATCGACTGTTTTTGCCTTTGCTCCATTTGAAGTTTACCCACTTGCATGGCTTACACCTGCAGTGTTGTTTTATGTACTAAGTAAGGCGAACTCAAAAAAACAATATTTTTTCTCTAGTTGGATATTTGGTCTTGGCTTATTCGGCGCGGGTGCTTCTTGGCCGTTTTATAGTATGTATTACTTTGCCCACGCCCCCCTTGCTCTTGCTATTTTCGGTACAGTTCTTTTTGTAGCCCTCATTGCACTATTGACAACAGGTGCTTTTGGGTTATTAGCTTCATTATTTAGATACAAACCACTACTAGCACAGTTACTTTTATTTTATCCTTCAGCATGGGTCGTTATAGAATGGACGCGGAGCTGGTTTTTAACAGGTTTTCCATGGCTCTACTTGGGTAATAGTCAGATAGATACGTTTTTTTCAGCATTTGCACCGATCACGGGCGTATTAGGTGTGAGTTTGAGCAGTGTATTAATCTCAGGCGCAATTGTAAGTTTTTTCCTTGGTAATTTTTCACATCGAAAAGTACAATTTCAACCTGGTTTACAAAGCCCAGCGGTAGGGACAAGTGTAGGAGCAGAGAAGTCTCTTAATTCAACTATTCGTATTTTGCCCGTATTAGTTATTGCATTATTGCTTGTAGCATCATTTGTATTACAAAAAGTTGATTGGACACAAAAAAGTGGCAAAGCTATAACGGTGAGTGTTTTGCAATCAAATATTTCACAGTTAGAAAAACTAAACCCCGATAATCTGGAAAGATCAATAAAACTGTACCAAACAATGACCAAACAGAGTCGTAATAGTGACTTAATCGTTTGGCCTGAAACAGGATTGTTTGATGCGTTTAATAATCACATGGATGATGTGATTTTGCCTTTACAAAAATCTTTAGAAAAGAACAATCAGTCAATATTAATTGGGGGATTTAATATTAATAAAGATAATGGTGTTGAGAATAGTGTGCTGGCGCTCTCAAAAGATAGTCGTCAAATTTATTCAAAACGTCATTTAGTCCCCTTTGGGGAATACATCCCGTTATTAGACTATATCCGTTGGCTCGGGCAATGGATTCAACTGCCGTACTCAAACCTTGTTGCAGGTAAGGGAAATGGCACTTTACAAGTGGCAGGTCAAATAGCACAGATGTCTATTTGCTATGAAGATGCTTTTGGTGCAGAAATTATCCAAGCACTACCTCAAGCAACAATGCTGGTTAATGTCACCCATGATGGATGGTTCACAGGCTCGTTTCAACCCACTCAACATATGCAAATTGCACGAATGCGCTCACTAGAAACAGGGCGTTACATGGTGCGTGCTACAACAACAGGCCCATCGGGTATTATTGATGAAAAGGGTAAACTCATAACGACAGCGCAAATTTACACCAAGAAAATAATAACGGGAAAACTTCAGCCATTTACTGGTGCAACACCTTATGTTCGCTGGGGAGACTGGTTGATTATTGGTTTTTTAAGTGTGATATTGTTGATTGGTCTCTCACTCGATCTTTTGAGAAAGCAACAAGATTAGATCAGTTAGACTGAATAAAATAAGAATAGGATAAAAAATGGCGACATTAAAACACTTTACGAGCTACATAAACGAGCTATTAGAAATTGATAAGTTCAAAGACTATGCCCCCAATGGTTTGCAAGTTGAAGGAAAGGGCAAGCTTAAAAAAATCATCACAGGCGTATCTGCTAGCCAAGCTTTAATAGAAGCAGCGATTGAAAAAGAAGCCGATGCAATTGTTGTGCATCACGGTTGGTTCTGGGGAGGAGAAGACCCCTGTATCGTCGGCATGAAATACAAGCGCTTAAAGCTACTCATGCAACATGATATTAGTATGCTCGGTTATCACCTACCATTAGATGCACATCCTGAATTAGGTAACAATGCGCAACTTGCTAAACGCCTAGGAATCCAAGTCGAAGACACCATGGGTGATCAAGGTGTCGGTAACATCGGCCGGCTAGATGAGTACACAAGCCTTGAAGCCTTAGGTAGTAATATAGAAAAATCACTCTCACGAAAGCCATTGTTAGTGAGTGCTGGGGACCATGCAATACGTCGTATCGCATGGTGTACAGGCGGCGCACAGGGCCATATCAATCAAGCGGTGGAAGCAGGGGTAGATGCGTATATCAGCGGGGAAATTTCCGAGCATACTGTTCATGTAGCCAGAGAATCTGGTGTGCATTACATCGCGGCGGGTCATCATGCGACAGAACGTTATGGTGTAGAAGCATTAGGTGAATTTGCAGCCGCTAAATTTGGTCTATTGCATGAGTTTGTGGATATTGATAACCCAGCATAATGTCTTGTACAGCTATTTATTCATTTAGAGCTTGGATTTAGCCGTAAAACAACACAAAACCGCGAAAAAGAGGGGGGGTGGGTATATAAATAAGCTGTTTTTATATGCCACCCCCCCTCTTTTTCGATGATTTGTGTGAGAAAGATCAGATTTAAGCCAATATTCAATATTTAGCCAAATGAGGCTTTTGCTACAATACTCTCGGGCTTTGTATTATCGCCAATAATTATCTTCTCTTGTGTTAGAGAGCTATCCAAAACTGATTCTGAATCATCACTGTAATACTCTCTTTCAAATGACGTAAATTTATAGTCACTCATAAGCTTATGTAGTTTTGATTCAACCGAACCTCGCCCTACAAATTGAGATAAACGCCACTTTAGTGGA
>JALSLX010000098.1 GCA_026988095.1 Thiotrichaceae bacterium | reverse complement strand
TTATTAATGCATAGATATTATTAAATTTGCTTTGATATTAACATTGGATAATCCTTGGGTTTGTGTCTTTACTAGAGGTCATTATAGCATATTAATCATTAGCTTAGGGCTTATTTCAATGACATTGACCCCCCCCCTCTTTTTCGATGATTTGTAACGAAATGATGAACAAATGACCGCTAAAACTGCATTGGTCTCGTTATCTAATCTTTGAATACATTTCTTTTCCATCGTTTAGCCTTAACCAGCCTTTTACGATTCGGTAAATTACCCAGATAGTATTTGCAATGAGTATTAGGATTCCAACGAAAAAGTATATTCCGATTAGTCCTAATATTGACCATAAAAGTGAAAACCAAAATGTACGGATTTGCCATTTAAAATGTGATTCCAACCAGGTTCCGGCTACATCACTTTTTTTAACATAGTTAACGATGACAGCAATAATAAATGTAAAGCCAAGCAAGAATGATACGGCTTGTAATCCATATACTACTGTCGCTATTGTTTTTTGAGAGTCATTCTCGGTCATTTGATTATTCTCTAAGTAACAATTTACAGCCTATCCTAATTTATCATCCGCTATATGATAAGTAGGGTCTTCCACCACATTAACCTCAACCAGAGGTCCAGCTTTCTTTAAAAGCAAGCGACATTCTTGGCTAACGTGCTTCAAATGTAGTCGCTTGTCAGCGCGATCATAACGAACAGCTAGTTTTTCAATCGCTTCAATGGCTGAATGATCTGCAATTCGTGAGTTTTTAAAATCTACTACAACATCATCGGTGTCATCTTTAGGACTAAAAATATCTTGGAAGTTTTGCGTTGATGCGAAGAACAACGGGCCATTAATTTCGTAGACTTTATTACCCATGCGATCAATACGTGTAGTCGCGTTGATGCTTTTTGCGTGCTCCCATGCGAACACTAGTGCGGACAAAATAACGCCGATAATAACAGCGATTGCTAAATTATCAGAGATAACCGTAATGGCAGTTACGGCAACAATAATGAACCAATCAGCTAATGGGATTTTGCCCAATAAACGCAAACTTCCCCACTCAAATGTACCGATTACAACCATGAACATCACGCCAACCAATACTGCAATGGGAATAGTTTCGATAAGTGATGATGCGTAAAGGATAAATATTAGCAAGAATAGTGCAGCAGATATCCCCGATAACCGTTGACGGCCACCCGATTTTATATTGATGATACTTTGCCCAACCATAGCGCAACCACCCATGCCGCTGAACATGCCTGTAACAACATTGGCCACGCCTTGACCCACACATTCGCGGTTAGGTTCACCTGTTGTTTCTGTGAGTTCATCTACTAAGTTTAGGGTGAGTAGGCTTTCAATTAAACCAACAGCTGCCATAGCTATTGCATACGGAAATACGATTTTGAAGGCTTCCCACGAGAGTTCAACTTCGGGTAAATGGAAGGGAGGGAACACGCCTTTGATGGATGCCATATCATGAACGGTGCGTGTATCTAAACCTAAACCAAGTACAATTAATGTACCGACTACAATGGCAGCAAGTGTGGATGGTATTGCTTTTGTAAAGCGCGGTAGATAATGGATGATTGCCATGGTGAGGAGAATCAAAGCTATCATTATGTAGAGTGGATTACCTGATATCCATTCGTGAACACCTTCTGCAGCGCCTGCTACAGGGATTTTAAAGTGCTCAAATTGGGCAATTAGAATAACCAAAGCCAAGCCATTTACAAAACCTAAAAAGACAGGATGTGGCACGAGACGTATAAATTTACCCAGCTTTAATACGCCGAAGCTTATTTGAATAAAGCCCATCATAATGACCGCGGCAAAAAGGTACTCTTCACCATGAGTTAACACTAGCCCGCCGATAACCACGGCGATTGCGCCCGTTGCGCCAGAAATCATACCCGGTCTACCACCCACAATAGAAGCGATTAACCCGATGGTGAATGCCGCATATAAACCTGTCAGTGGATGTAAGTGTGCGAGTAGGGCGAATGCCACTGCTTCTGGCACCAACGCAAGTGCAACGGTTAAGCCTGAAAGCAGGTCATTTTTAATACATTCTTTACGTTTTGAGATGATGCTAAACATGGTGAAATTGCCCTAGAGATAGGTATTCTTAAAAAAGGGCGCAAGTATACCGTTTTTGCACTGAATAGCTAATGAATGAACTGAAGCCAGTTTACCTTCTAACCCTAGTAGGGCGAGAGTTGGAGAGAGGGTAGAAACAAGATAAGATACTTAGTTCAACCTTCTATCCCCTCCCTAACCCTCCCCCTGCTAGGGAGAGGGGACTATTTCTTACTTATCCTTATCGTAGAAGATAGAAGTTGTAATGGTTGAATATTTTAGAACGAAGTAGCCGCACGAGCCGCCTGATCATAAAGCCCAGAAAGTGAGCGTAGTGTTCTAGCTAATTCGCTTAATTCCCCATGATTAACTCCCATAGTTTCAAACGCTTTTATCAAACAATGCTCACGAATTTCGCGGTAGCGTTCGCAGAGTTTTGCACCTTCCGTGGTGAGTGTGTAGAAAACTTCTTTGCCTTGTTTGTCACCTTTTACTAAATTGCGTTTGGTGAGTTTTCGTAATGCATAGGCAACTAGGTGAGTATCATCAATGTTTAGGGTGAAGCAGATATCGGTGACACGTTTGGCGCGGTCACGGTGATTGATATTGTGTAGGACGAGAATATCGTTTGTACTTAAACCTTCACTACCGCTGGCAGACATACAATGTTCTGTCCAACGAGCGAAAGCATTATTGGCGATGATTAGGCCATATTCAACTTCGCTTAATTCGGCATTGGATTCGCTAACCAGCTTTGAGGCTGAAACGATGGGTAGGTTATTTTCTTTATGGGTCATGTGAATCCTTTTTTTGTTTAACTCATTATTCCTGTTGAATACCTAAAATCAATCACAACTTCTCGTCGTTAAGAAATCCCCTCCACCTAGCAGGGGGAGGGTTAGGGAGGGGGTAGAAAGTTCAGCTATATCGTCATCTATGAGCTAGTGAGAGAGGGCTTAATCCACCTCTTGTTTATCCGCTACTTCTACCATAACCACCACCCCCAGGTGTTTTAATAATAATCGAATCGCCAGCATTCAAGGAAACTTCTGCTGTAGTTCCTAAATCCTCACGTTCACCATTAGCACGTTCAACAATGTTCTCGCCAACGCTTCCCTCTTCACCATCTTCCATTCCATACGGTGGTATTTTTCGATGCCCAGTGAGTAGGGTAGCTGTCATTGCTTGTAAAAACCGTACTTTGCGCTCAATGCCTTCACCACCTTTGTGTTTGCCAGCGCCACCAGAGTTTTCGCGGATTTTGAACTCATCCAAAATAACAGGAAAGCGGGCTTCCAAAACTTCGGGATCGGTTAAACGTGAATTGGTCATATGAGTGTGAACAGCATAAGTCCCGTCGTGATTTTTAGTTGCTCCAGCGCCTCCGCACAATGTTTCGTAATATTGGAATTCATCGTTTCCCCAAAAGAAATTATTCATTGTGCCTTGTGAGGCTGCCATGACTTTTAGCGCACCAAATAATGTATCAACAATGACTTGAGAGGTTTCTACATTGCCAGCGATAACCGCGGCGGGGTATTCGGGACTGATCATGGATTTTTTAGGGACGATAATTTCCAAGGGTTTCAAACAGCCTTCATTCAGTGGAATATTATCGTCAACCATACAACGAAAAACGTATAAAACAGCGGCTTTGGTAATGGCTAACGGAGCATTGTAATTACTGGGATGTTGAGGGCTAGTACCAGTGAAATCTATAATCGCTTTTCGATTGGTTTTATCTATTTTGATAGAGGCACAAACCTGATTGCCGTCATCCATTTTGTAACAAAACTCACCGTCTTGCAAAGCATCAAGCACACGACGTACCGATTCTTCAGCATTATCTTGCACGTGAGACATATAGGCTTGCACGACTTCTAGGCTGTAACGGTTGACGATTTTTGCCAGCTCTTGCGCGCCTTTTTCGCACGATGCCAGTTGGGCTTTAAAGTCGGCAATATTCATATCGATATTACGGGCAGGGTATTTACCCTCGCTTAAAATATCGTGGATACGTTGTTCTTGAAAATCACCTTTCTCGACAATTTTAATATTATCAATGACGATGCCTTCTTCTTCGATATGGGTTGAATCTGCGGGAGCCGAACCTGGGGTTTTTCCTCCAATATCAGCATGATGCCCGCGTGATGCAACGTAGAAGATGATCTGTGTTTTGCTATCATTAAAGACAGGTTTGATAATGGTAATATCTGGCAGATGTGTGCCACCGTTGTAAGGCGCGTTGATGATTATGGCATCACCGTCAAACAATTCATGGGGGCCATTGATAACGGCTTTGATGCTTTCACCCATTGAGCCTAGATGCACCGGCATATGTGGGGCATTGGCAACTAGAGAGCCATCGGTATTAAAAATGGCACAAGAAAAATCCAAGCGTTCTTTGATATTGACCGATGCGGCCGTATTGGCGAGTACAAAACCCATTTGTTCGGCGATCGACATAAATAGATTATTGAAGATTTCGAGCATTACAGGGTTCACATCTGTACCGATGGCGGTTTTTAATTCAAGCGTTTCGTAGCGTTCTAAAATCAGGTCACCTAACTCGGTAACGCTTGCTTGCCAACCGACTTCGATGGCGTTAGTGCCTGTTGATTCTAATATTATCGCAGGGCCTTTTATGATCTGATTGGGCTTTAGAGCATCTCTTTGATAAAAAGCACAGTCATGCCACTGATTATTCATAAAAATAGGGTGTTTTGAGGCTTTTTCATTGACCACCCCCCCTCTTTTTCGATGATTTGTATTTGTAGAGGGGGATTCACCCGCTGAAATAACCTCAATTTCGATAGATTCAACGAGTAAATCTTTATCAGTGGAGATAAACCCAAAGCGTTGCTGATGTGATTCTTCAAACTTCTCACGAATAGTCACCAAGTCAGCATAAGGGGTTGATAAAGAGGTGTCAGAACCTTGGTAGCGACAGTGTAATCGCCAAACTGATCGATAATCTGAACTTTCAATACCTTGCTGATGGAGTTCCTCTTCGGCTTGAGATTGTAATGATGCACCGATGCTTTTTAAATCCGCCAAAAGTGATTCATCTAAGGTTTTTTCTACTGATTGCTGACGACTGGCTGTGGTATCAGCCAAACCCATGCCATAAGCTGAAAGCACACCCGCATAGGGATGTAAGAATACCTTTTTAATGCCAAGTGAATCAGCAACCAAACAGGCGTGTTGACCACCCGCACCACCAAAACAGCACAGTGCGTAATCAGAAACATCATAGCCACGTTGTACTGATATTTTTTTGATAGCATTTGCCATGCTTTCAATCGCAATATGTAAAAAACCTGCCGCAACTTCTTCTGGTTTTTCAATGCCTATTTGTTTGGCGAGTTGCTCGAACTGCTGTTTAACCGACTCGCTATCTAAGGGCTGATCCGCATTAGCACCAAAAACTGCAGGAAACACGTCAGGCTGTAATTTACCCAACATCACATTGCAATCGGTGATGGTGAGCGGCCCACCATTGCGATAGGCCGCAGGGCCAGGGCTGGCACCGGCTGATTCTGGCCCGACGCGATAACGCGCGCCATCAAACTTTAATATTGAGCCACCGCCTGCCGCAACGGTGTGAATGAGCATCATTGGCGCACGCATTCTTACACCCGCGACCTCGGTTTCAAAAGTACGTTCGTAGTTTTTATCTATCTCACCGTTGTAATGGCTTACATCGGTGGATGTTCCGCCCATATCAAATCCGATGAGCTTGTTGTAGCCTGCCAGTTCACAAGTGCGAACCATGCCGACAATTCCACCTGCTGGCCCTGATAAAATGGCATCTTTGCCTTGGAATAACTTGCTGTCAGTTAAGCCACCGCTAGATTGCATAAACTTTAGATTGCCATCCATGCCTTCAAGTGAGTCGGCTACTTGATTAATGTAGCGGCGCAAAATAGGGCTGAGGTAAGCATCAACCACCGTGGTATCACCACGCGAGACTAGCTTCATTAATGGGCTGACTTCATGACTGGTGGATATTTGTATGTAGCCGATTGCTTTTGCTATTTCGGCAATTTTTGTTTCGTGCTCGGTATAGCGATAACTGTGCATTAAGACGATAGCTATTGAGCGATAGCCTTCATCAAAGGCATTTTGTAAGTCTTCTTGAGTTTTTTGGATATTGAGTGGGGTTAGTACTTCACCTTGCGCATTGAGACGTTCATCTACCTCTACTACTTTTTTGTAGAGCATCTCGGGTAATTTGATATCCAATGCGAAAAGATCAGGTCGGGTTTGATAGCCGATGCGCAAGGCATCGGCAAAGCCTGTATTGATAACAAGCAGAGTGTCTTCGCCTTGGCGTTCTAACAATGCATTGGTAGCAACGGTTGTACCCATTTTAACGGCAGATATTTGATCAGCAGGGAGTAACTCTCCTTTTTTAACACCTAATAAAATACGAATGCCTTCGATTGCGGCATCTTTATATTGCTCTGGGTTTTCTGATAATAGCTTGTGCGTTTGTAGATCGCCGTTGGGTTTTCGGGCGACGATATCAGTGAATGTTCCACCTCGGTCTATCCAGAATTCCCATTTATTATCTTTTGGCGTTAGATTATTCATATTATTTTTTAGTCATCAATTCTGGCAACCATGTTGCTATTTGGGGGAATACGGTTAGCAATACGATTGCGATTAATAGTAAGAAAAAGAAAGGCAAAGCATAGCCCGCTATTCTTAAGATATTAATTTTGGTCAGCCCTTGGATAACAAAAAGATTAAAGCCAACAGGCGGTGTAATTTGTGACATTTCAACCACTAACACCACATAAATACCAAACCACATTAAATCAATGCCACTTTTTTCTACCATCGGTAAAACGATCGAAGTGGTTAAAACAACCATTGAAATTCCATCAAGAAAGAACCCGAGTACCATAAAGAATAGGGTGAGGACGATAATCAGTTCGGTGGGTGAAAGACCCATTGCGGAAATGCTCTCGGCTAACATTCTGGGTATGCCCGTAAAGCCCATCGCCAAGCTTAAAAATGCCGCACCTGCGATAATAAAGGTAATCATGCAGGATGTTTTAGTCGCCCCTAGTAAGCTTTCTTTAAAGGTATTTAAGCTTAAGTTGCCCGTGATTAATGACAAAACTAATGCACCAAAAACACCCAATGCGGCGGCTTCGGTCGCGGTTGCCCAGCCTGCATAGATAGAACCCAGTACAAATAGGATTAACCCCATTACAGGAAATAGGCGACGAGTAGCATAGAGTTTTTGCTTGAATGACATGGATGCTAATTGCAGATCATCTTCACGCGGAATTTTATCTTTATTGAGCATCGACCAGATGGCGGTGTAACCCATAAAAAGTGTCACCAACATTACACCAGGAAGTACGCCCGCAATAAACAAACGGGATATCGAAACCTCTGCAGATACGCCATAAACAATGAGGATAATGGATGGAGGAATCAAAAAACCCAATGTACCAGAGCCTGCTAAAGTGCCGAGTAACATATTTTTGGGATAGCCGCGTTTTTCTAATTCTGGGATGGTCATTTTACCGATGGTAGCGGCAGTTGCGGCAGAAGAGCCTGAAACAGCCGCGAAAATGGTACAACCAAGAATATTAACGTGGAGTAATCGACCAGGGACTTTATTTAACCAAGGCGCAAGCCCATGAAATAAATCTTCGGAGAGTTTTGTTCGAAATAAAATTTCACCCATCCAAATAAATAAGGGCAGGGCGGCGAGTGTCCACGTGGCAGATGCGCCCCATGTCGTCGTCGCCATCACTAGCCCGATATTGCTATTGTCATTTAAAACTAATGCAATAAAGGCGACTAAAAATAGTGAAGCTGAAACCCAGATACCACTTAATAGTGAGAGTAAAAGGATTGCACCGAGTATGATAATTAGATTTGGGATTTCCACGGTATTACTCCTCTAGCCCGACAAAGCTTGGAGTCTTGCCTGAGATGACCAGAATAAAATCATCTATCAAGGCGATGAGAAAAATAGTAAGTCCTATGACCATCGAAATTTGAGGAATCCACAGTGGGACGGCAATATAGCCTTGTGATAGCTCATCAAATGACCAAGACTCATAAGTAAATACACCCGTGTAATACACGCCGTAGGCAATCATAATAATAAAAACGAGTAGTGCGAGCGCTAAAGAAAAGCGTTGTAGTTTACCTTTCAGTAGGTGTACTAAAATCGTTACGCGGATATGTCCGCCCATTCTAAACGTGTAAGCAAGTGCAAGAAATGTAGTTGCAGCTAAGAAAAAACCTGCAAAATCTTCGGTGGATGGAATCACAATATTAAACCATCGACCCACAATTTGAGCGAGAATCATTAAGGTTATCAAAATGATAAAAAAGCCCGCTAACATACCAGAGCCTAGGTATAACTTATCGAGAAAATTTCTCATGGCAAATCAATATCCTCACACTAAGGATGTGCAAATAAATTTATAAATAAAACTATAGATGTGGTTTTGTATGAAAGTGATCCCTTCGATTCCGATCAGGATACTAAAACGAAAATAGCACGTAAGTAGTACCCTGAGCGGAATCGAAGGGTGCGGGGAAGAATCAATCCCCCCATATTTTTTTGCGGTTTTATACTACCTGAATCAGTGACTTCACTACAGCACAGTACGCAAGCTATTGATTCATCACGAGTTTAAAAAATACCCGCTTAACCTATGGGTGAAGCTAAGATTTTTTCAAATCCCGTGCTAAACCAATATCTTACGCCCTGTTGTCCGCATTGAAGTCACGGATTCAGGTGTTATTGAAGCGCTTTTAAGATTGCCGCACCATCATCGCCCGCTGTTTTAGACCACTCATCACCCATGGTCTTACCAATAGCTTTTAGGCCTTTTTGGAGCGTAAGTGTAGGCTCAGATACTTTGATACCTTTCTCTGCAAGAACGGCTGTTTTAGCATCAGTCTCTGCCATCGCCATGTCCCATCCACGAGCTTCTGCTGCTTGTGCCGCTAGCTCTACAATTTTTTGAGTTTTAGGGTCTAAGCGTTTGAATGCTTTAGCATTAACAATCACCATGTTCTTTGGAATCCATGCTTTAGTATCGGTGTAATTAGTGATGTAATCCCATGATTGACTGCTAACACCCGTGCTAGGTGATGTAATCATTGCATCAATAATGCCTGTTGAAAATGCTTGTGGGATTTCAGGCGTTTGTACCGTTGTTGGAGCTGCACCTAATAAAACAGAAAGACGTGAAAGTGTTGGGCTGTATGAACGCATCTTCAAGCCTTTTAGATCTTCAACTTTATTGATTTCTTTTTTAGTGTACAAACCCTGTGGTGGCCAAGGCACTGCGTACAATAATTTTATGCCCTCTTTTTCTAACGATTTTTCTATGGCAGCGCGTGATGCCTTCCATAGTGTTTTAGCTGACGCAAAATCAGATGCTAAGAATGGAATGTTATCTGCTTTAAAAAGAGGGTTTGCATTACCTAACAGACCCATAAACATTTCACCAGCAGGCACTTGACCTGTGCGAACGGCTTTATGAATTTCAGGGTGTTTGATAAGAGATGCTCCAGAGTGAACAACAATGTTTAAATCACCACCTGTTGCTTCTTTGATATCTTGTGCAAACATTTTTACATTTTTAGTGTGGTGAACACCATCACCATAGGGCGTTGGCATATCCCATTTTGTTGCAGCGTATGAGCTAGTTGTTAATATTGCTGTAGCGAGTGCTACAGATAAAGGGCGAAATAGTTTCATCTTTATCATCCTTGTCTCCTTTGGGTTTGTTTATTGCTATCAATAACGTTTATAATTTATAGATAAAACGTACTTGAATCACTTTTATAGTTCACGTTTTATGATTTGTCAAACTAACAGTAATTTTAGACATAAAAAAAGAGCTTCGAAGAAACTCTTTTTTTAAACAATATTTTCGTAAACAGCTAGATCAGGCAAGAAAACTTGGCTTTAGTAGGAAAGTTAAGTTGAATGATACGCATAGTATCGTCAGCTAAACTATTTTTACCTAGTTTACGTGCTGCACAAACTTTAACTTGTAACGCTTCAATAACTGCTGGCGTGCCTTGATGATGTTTAATGGTGTAATCAGCACGGTTGAACGCGGCAAGATATGCCCCACGCTTCATGTAATACTTAGCTACATTCACTTCCGTTGTACCTAATGTGTTTTTTAAATAATGCATACGTTGCTTAGCATCCGTCGCGTAAGGGCTATTTGGGTGGCGCGTTAATAAAGTAGAGAAGTCATGAAAAGCTTCTTTTTGACGAACCCCGTCTAAATCAGAAAAATTACGCGGGAATATTTTATCAACAATACTGCCGCCACGAGTAAAATTGACTAAACCACGAAGGTATAAAGCATAATCCATACGAGGGCTACGTGGATAAACACGCATATAGCGATCAATTGTATCTAAAGCTGTATCTGGCTCATCATATTTATAATATGCGTATGCTTGTTCTAGTAATGATTGCTGTGCAAATCGACCTAAAGGATACTTTGCTTCAAGCTGCTCGTATTGCTTGATAGCTTTTTCATAATTTCCTGCCTTCAATGAAGCTCTGGCATCTTGAAATAATTTGTTTGCAGAATAGCCTGTGATATTAGCCGATGGTTCACCTTGTTTTTTAAGTTGAGAACAGGATGATAAAGATATAGTGAGTGCTGTAATAAATAATAAAGTGATAATTCTCTTTATGATCATAGTGATGCCCGTGTTTTTTATAGTTTGCATAGAATTTGCTCAATTATACAACAAAAAAACTATTACAACATAGGCAAGTATTATTACCTTATAATCGGGAGCTGATTACAGAATAGCGGTAAAATGAGAGAATGAGTACAGATACGCAGTTAGATTTTATTGTTCCTGAAGCAACCTTTGGTGAGCGCCTTGATGTCGTGGTAGCTCAATTATGCCCACAATTTTCACGAAGTCAGCTTCAAAAGTGGATTAAGTCGGGTGATATTCTTGTCAATAATAAACCCGCAAAAACACGCGATAAACTCAATGGCGGTGAAGCTATTATCGTAAAACCTGTGTTGATGGAGAAAACCCATGATCTGCCAGAAGCGATTGATCTAAATATAGTGTTTGAAGATGATCACATGATGGTGATTAATAAACCGGCTGGTTTAGTGGTTCACCCAGGGGCGGGTAATCTTACAGGCACATTGGTAAATGGTTTATTGGCGCATAATGAACAACAAAAAAACTTACCACGTGCAGGCATTGTGCATCGCCTAGATAAAGACACCACAGGATTGATGATGGTCGCAAAAACACTCGAAGCACATACTGCTTTGGTTAATTTGCTACAAGCCCGTGATGTTTCACGAGAATATTTAGCCTTGGTTTCAACGGATGTTATCGCTGGTGCTACGATTGAGGCGAATATTGGCAGGCATACACGTGATAGAAAGCGCATGGCAGTCAAAGAAATGGGGGGTGGTAAAACGGCTATCACGCATTACCGTATCGAACAGCGTTTGTATCATCACACCTTATTAAGAGTGAATTTAGAAACAGGTCGCACCCATCAGATCCGTGTACATCTTTCGTGGAAGCATATGCCGATCGTTGGAGACAGAGTTTACGGTGGAAGACCACGCGTACCCGCAAATATGGACGTGGCGCTACGCGAACGATTGCAAAAAATGACTCGCCAAGCGCTGCACGCAACGAAATTGAGCTTAGTTCATCCAATAACGGGTGAAGATGTTTCGTGGGAAGCCCCTATGCCTAAGAGAATGCAGAGGGTGATTGATGCTTTGGCTAAAGAGATGGAAAAAGAACGCTAAATTAGCCGGCAGATTCAACAGTGAAATGCATAACTTCTAGGCCGCTTCTTTAGCGGTATATTCCGCCATTTTATTGGCGGGTGTTTTAAACTTCAACTTTTTTCTGGGTCGATCATTTAGTTGTGATATGAC
>JALSLX010000097.1 GCA_026988095.1 Thiotrichaceae bacterium | reverse complement strand
AGCTTTAAAAAGGGCTTTTTGACTATCTTTAGTATCAAATTAGAGATGAACTACGCCATGCCTTTGTTTATATCTCTTTTATATCATGATTATATCTTCCAGCTCAGCCTCTCTTCGACTGTATGGCTTTATAGAGCATCAAAAATAGCAATGAGCAGACTGCTCCTAGTGGTGTCGCGAAGAATATTACAAAAAAGTAGGCAGTCGCTTCGCCGAATATAAAATAAATAATCAGGCTCAATGTAGCGCCTATGAATAACGTGCTCAATGCTATGATTACAAAGAGTGTTTTATTTTCTTTGGTCATCTAATTACCATATTTATAATCACCAATAATCTTAAAATTAAACAACATATTATTCCTTTGCGAGCCTAACAAAAATTCGAATATCCATCATCTGGTCGCTTTAAACTCTACAGCGGTCCTTGAGCGCTAGATCACTATTGCCTACAATGACGTATTTTTTATTTAATTCAGGTCACTCACATGAACGATACTAAATCACGTCCACCTTTACCAGATCGACTTTCGAATAACCCTCGCAGTCCACATTATGTAGAAGAAATTTTCAAGCACAATATTGGTATTATGCTGAATGGCAAAGAGCGTACCGATGTGGAGGAATATTGAATCAGGCACGTTTTTATAGGGCCTCAGCCGAATCTACGCTAGTCTAAGTATTCCAAAGCTTCTTCTAATCTCTGCGCTGTCATTATCTTCATTCCCTTAATCAGCTGTTGTGGCATATTTCCCTTTGGGATTATTGCGCGCTTAAAGCCATGCTTAAATGCTTCTTTTAAACGTTCTTCACCATTGGGAACGGGGCGGATTTCGCCTGCTAAACCTATTTCACCAAAGACGACTAAATCAGCTGGGTGTGGTTTATTTTTAAAGCTTGAGAGTGCGGCGAGTATCATGGGTAGATCAGCTGCGGTTTCGGTGATCTTCATGCCGCCTACGACGTTTAAGAATACGTCTTGATCAAACATGGAGATTCCGCCATGGCGATGTAAAACCGCTAATAACATGGCGATGCGGTTTTGTTCAAGCCCAAGCACTACGCGCCTTGCTTGTTGTCCGTGGCTGTCATCGACCAATGCTTGTACTTCTACCAATAACGGGCGCGTGCCTTCGCGCGTGACCATGATAATTGAGCCAGCGACTGGCTCTTCGTGACGTGAGAGGAAGATGGCGGATGGATTGTTTACACCAATCAAGCCTTTTTCGGTCATCGCAAATACGCCTAGCTCGTTGACTGCGCCAAAGCGGTTTTTTACCGCGCGCAAGATGCGATAACGGCTACCAGGATCGCCTTCAAAATAGAGTACCGTATCGACCATGTGTTCTAGCACACGTGGCCCTGCGAGTGTGCCTTCTTTGGTGACGTGACCTGCGATAAATATTGAGGTGTTGGTTTGTTTGGCGTAGCGCGTTAGTCTTGCGGTGGCTTCGCGCACTTGGCTGACGGATCCAGGGGCGGAGGTGAGTTCTTCGGTGTGAATCGTTTGGATTGAGTCGATCACCATCACGTCAGGCCTTTCGACTTTGGCGTGATCGATAATGCGTTCAACACAGGTTTCTGTGAGTAATCTGAGTGGATCAGGATTTAACTCTAAGCGTTTGGCGCGCATGGAAACTTGTTGGAGTGATTCTTCACCTGTCACATAAAGTGAACGCATATTATCAAGGCTGGCAAGCACTTGAATGAGAATGGTGGATTTGCCAATGCCTGGGTCACCACCAATAAGCGTGACTGAGCCTTGTACTAATCCACCCCCTAAAACGCGGTCGAGTTCGGAGATTTTGGTGCTGGTACGCGGGACTTGTTTTAAGTCGATCTCGCTAATGGATTTGACCGTGCCAGCATCACCCGAATAACTGTGAAAACGGCTACTGGTTTGTGCGACAGCGGTGGCATTGCTGGTTTGCACGATGCTTTCTTCGAGCGTGTTCCATGCTTGGCAGTCACCACATTGACCGTTCCATTTATTGTGGATTGCGCCACAGCTGGTGCAGGTGTATTGGGTTTTTGCTTTTGCCATATTTTAGATTATCTGTTTGTTAGTTAAGTTCTCTCCACTTAGCGGAGGGCGTAGGTTGGTGCTGAGGAACGAAGCCCAACATGACAGCGTTGGTTGGGCTTCGCAAGCTCAGCGCCAACCTACAATGGGAGTTTGCGACTTATTTATCAGGATTCCACTTGGGATGAATAATCAAAGTCTTAATAGCATTATTCAATGTTTTACGTACTTCCATTGGGTGTTGGTCAATCAACATCGTCGTGCCCGGTGCGGGGATAGAGCCAAGGTGTTCGAGAATCAAACCATTAATAGTCTTCGCACCACCCGTGGGTAAATTCATTTTCAGTTGGCGGTTAATATCACGCACGTGCATTGCGCCATCAATCCATACTGTGCCATCGCTATTGGTGCGTACCTCATAATCAAAGTTGGCGGGTGATGTTGAGAACTGCCCGACAATTTCTTCGAGAATATCTTCTAGTGTGACTAAGCCCTGCACGTCGCCGTATTCATCTACAACCAGTGCGATACGACGTTTTGCATTCTGAAAATTTATAAGCTGTTGGGTGAGTGGTGTGCCTTCGGGTGTGAAGTAAGCAGGCACGAGTGCTTCTTCAAGATGATGGCGTTCCATTTTGTTATCGTGAAATAAAGGTAATAAATTACGTAAATGCACAAACCCTAGAATATTGTTTATTCCACCTTTATGGATGAGTAAGCGCGTGAAGTTACAACGTAAAATCTGTTCTTCAATGTCATTCCAATCATCATCAAGGTCTATGCCACTGATTTCTGTTCGTGGGATCATAATGTCATCCACGGTGATAGATTCCATATCTAAAACGCGTAAAAGCATATCTTGGTGACTAGCAGGGATTAGTCCGCCAGCTTCACTTACGACTGATTTTAACTCTTCGTGGTTGAGCGATTGTAACTCGTTGGAGGTTGGATCGATGCCAACTAAGCGTACAACGGAGTTTGCCATTATATTAATTAGCCACACCAAGGGATAAGCTATTTTTAATAGAGGAGTGTAAATGTAGGAAGCAGGAAAAGCGATTTTTTCTGACTTTAATGCCGCAATGGTTTTGGGGGTAACTTCGGCAAATACGAGCAGCATTAACGTGAGTACACCTGTCGCAATGGCAACACCTGCATTGCCCCCTAAACGAAAGCCTATAAAAGTTGCTAGCTGGGTAATAATAATATTGACGAGGTTATTGCCGATTAATATCAAACCGATCAGGCGATCAGGTTTTTCTAGTAGTTTTATGGCTAAAGCAGCGCCTTTGTTTGTTTTTGCGGTGTGCTTAAGTTTGTAGCGGTTTAACGCCATTAACGCAGTTTCTGTGCCTGAGAAAAAGGCAGAAAGTAAAAACAGTATAAAGAGTATAAAAAATAATAGCCCAATCGGAGCTTCGCTAATATTCACTCGCTTAACCTATTGTTTGCGTATGAATAAGCGTGCTTGTTTGTATTTGGGGAGAGTTATCAAGCACAAATTCTTGTACAAATTTAGTCCCAAAAAATGCCAGCATTAATACTAAGAATCCGCCAAGCGTCCAGCGTACCGCTGTTTTTCCGCGCCAGCCGTATTTCCATCTGCCAAATAAAAGCACAGAAAATACTATCCAAGCGATAATAGAAAGTATCGTTTTGTGCGCGATGCCACTGCCAAACAAGTTATCAAGGTAGTAAAAGCCTGAGAGTAAGCCGATGCTTAACAATATTAATCCTATTTTAATAAAGCGGAACAGTAAGTGCTCCATATTCTCTAGTGAAGGAAGGCTACGAATAAAATTGGTGTTGTTACGCGCGTGTAAATGATTGTTTTGCACGGCGAGTAATAAGGCTTGAAAAGAGGCAAGCATCAAGGTGCTGTAGGCAAGCAATGAGGAGAGAATGTGAAGGCCTAATCCACTTCTCATGTTAATTGCATTTTGAATGTTAGAGCCTAAAGTCATCGCCCCAAAAATACTCAGGATGGTAAGTGGCAAAATAGGAATAGCTAAGGATTCTATTTTACGGTTTAGAGTAGTGATAAACAAAATCAAACTCAAAAACCACATCACGTAAGAGCCTAAAGAGACAAAGTTAAGTGTGAGCGGCTCACCTGTGAATAGCGGGAAGTGTAGGGCGGCTATATGAAATATCAGTGCAAGTAGCCACGTTAGCGTATGAAGTTTGCTGAATTTTTTCTTAATATCTGGATTTTTTATGCTCGCATAAACGCATCGGATGATTAAGATCCAAGTCAAAAAATAAAATAGTATTGCGGGTAAACTTAAAAAGTTAGCATTCATGTGCAATTGGTCGTTAAAAGTTGAGAGTACATTTGAGACTAATGTTATACTAAACGGCTAGACCTTGCATACTACTTGCAGATTAACTTGCAATAAATGAAGAGATAAAAGAATGTTTGAAAGTTTAAGCGATCGCCTGTCAGGAACGATAAAAAAATTACGCGGACAAGCGCGATTAACTGACGATAATATTAAAGATGCAATGCGCGAAGTGCGTATGGCGCTACTTGAAGCTGACGTGGCTCTGCCAGTGGTGCGTACCTTTATTGATCGTGTAAAAGAACGGGCTGTGGGTAAAGAGGTTTTAAACAGTCTTTCGCCTGGTCAAGTTTTAGTAAAAATTGTTAACGATGAGCTTGTTGAGATTATGGGGCAGGCGAATGAGTCGCTAGACCTTAAAGCTCAGCCACCTGCTGTCGTCTTAATGGCTGGTTTGCAAGGTGCTGGTAAAACGACAACCGCAGGTAAATTAGCGCTACTTTTACAAGATCGTGAAAAGAAGAAAGTCGCGATGGTGAGTTGTGATGTTTATCGCCCAGCTGCAATCAAACAATTAGAAACGCTCGCAGAGCAGGTTAGCGCAACGTTTATTCCGAGTGAAGTAGGGCAGTCCCCCGTTGAAATTGCGGCTAATGCGCTGACGTTTGCAAAAAATAATCATATAGATGTACTGCTTGTTGATACGGCAGGTCGTTTGCATATCGATGAAGAAATGATGGGGGAAATTCAAGCTATTCATGCAGCGGTGAATCCTATCGAGACTTTGTTTGTTGTTGATGCAATGACGGGTCAAGATGCGGCAAATACAGCCAAGGCGTTTGGTGAGGCGTTACCCTTAACAGGTGTTGTGCTAACCAAAGCAGATGGTGATGCGCGCGGTGGTGCGGCGTTATCGGTTAGACAAATTACAGGTAAGCCGATTAAGTTTATCGGTATGGGCGAGAAGATTGATGCGCTTGAGCCGTTTCATCCTGATCGTATGGCATCCCGTATTTTGGGTATGGGCGATGTACTTTCATTGGTGGAAGACGCACAACGCAATGTCGATCATAAAGAAGCACAAAAACTTGCCAAAAAACTGAATAAAGGCAGAGGTTTTGATTTAGAAGATTTACGCGCACAAATGCTACAAATGCAAAACATGGGTGGTATGGGCGGTTTGATGGATAAACTGCCGGGCATGGGAAAAATGACGCAAGCCGTTCAAGATGGCGCGGGTGATAAAGAAGTGAATCGCATGGTGGCGATTATTAATTCGATGACTGTACAGGAGCGTCGCTTTCCTGCGGTTATAAAAGGCTCGCGCAAAAAACGTATTGCGATGGGTGCTGGTTTGCAAATCCAAGATGTTAATCGTTTACTCAAGCAACATAAGCAGATGAGTAAGATGATGAAGAAGTTTAAAGGTGGCGGATTAAAGAAAATGATGCGTGGAATGCAAGGCAAAATGCCACCGGGAATGGGCGGTGGCGGTGGCGGTGGTTTTCCAGGTATGTAAGGAGGCTCTTAGAAATACAAAACGCAGAAAAAGAGGGGGGGTGGACTAAGTAAAGCTACTCTTCCTTCTGTTATTGTAAGAAATACCCTCAAATTCATTAAAAATCCCCTTTCTTTTATTATTAATTAGCGTAGAATTACGCGATTATTTTTTCGACTGTGCTTTTGGCACAACTTTAGAGATTGTTAGATTATGGTTATTATCCGTATGGCTCGTGGCGGTTCAAAGAAACGCCCATTTTACAAAATTGTTGCTACTGATGAGCGTAAGCCTCGTGACAGTGGATACATCGAACGTTTAGGTTTTTTCAACCCTCGTGCAAAAGGTCAAGAAGTACGTCTTGAGCTTAAGCAAGAGCGTATTGATTACTGGATTGCTGAAGGCGCAGGGCTTTCTACTCGTGTTGCAACTTTATTAAAAGAAGCAGCAAAAGAGCCAGCTACAGAAACTGCTGCAGCATAAGCTAAGGCAGATTTTCATTGCCTGACGAAGATTCATCGCAATATATCCTGCTAGGCGAAATTACTGGCGTATCGGGTTTAAAAGGCTGGGTGAAGGTGTTTTCACATACCTCACCGAGGCTACAAATTACCGAATACAATCAGTGGTTCTTACAGAAGAAGGGTAATAGCGGTAGTAAAGAATTGTGGCAATCCGTCAAGTTAAAAGGCGGGAAAACACAAGGTAAAAATATTATAGCTTTACTTGAAGGCGTGCAATATCGCGATCAAGCAGAAGCCTTAATAGGTTCAACGATTGCTGTTAAAAGTGATCAACTTGAAAAGTTATCTGAAGGTGAGTTCTACTGGAAAGACCTAATCGGTCTAAATGTAGAAACAATCGAAGGTGTCGAGTTAGGCAAAATCGACTGGCTTTTTAATACAGGTAGTAATGATGTTATCACCGTAAAGGGCAGAGATGCTGATGGTGAAAAGAAGGATCATATGATTCCTTACATCATGGATGATTATGTCATTTCAGTCAGTTTAGAAGATTCACTCATGGTAGTGGATTGGGATCCTGATTTTTGATCGAGGTCTAAAATGCGATTTGACGTCATCACACTATTACCCGAGTTGGTAGAATCTGTTACTCAAGTTGGTGTAACAGGCAGGGCCGCAACACGTGGGCTAATAGAATTACACTGTTGGAATCCTAGAGATTTTACAGAAGATGTGCATCGCACAGTGGACGATCGACCTTATGGTGGTGGTCCGGGAATGGTGATGAAAGCGGAGAGTTTGTTAAAAACGATTCGCGCCGCAAGGAAAGCATCGCTTGCAGTGAATAAAACGGCAAAGGTCATTTACCTAAGCCCGCAAGGTAAGCAGTTAGATCAATCGGCAGTACGAAAAATGTCTGCTGGTACTGATGCTGAGCAAGGATTAATACTGTTATGTGGTCGCTATGAAGGCATAGATGAACGCATAATAGAGCTTGAAGTCGATGAAGAATGGTCTATTGGAGATTATGTCTTAAGTGGCGGTGAGCTAGGCGCAATGGTAATAATAGATGCGATAACGCGATTATTACCCGATGTGTTAGGTCATAAAGATTCAGCTGAGCAAGATTCTTTTACAGATAATTTGCTTGATTGTGAGCACTTTACGAGACCCGAAGTTGTAGAAGATTTGCAGATTCCGGCGGTATTAAAAAGTGGTGACCATAAAGCGATAGCAAAATGGCGTAGAAAACAAGCAATAGGCAGAACGTATCAACGACGACCTGATCTATTACTAAAAAACAGTTTGAGTAGTGATGATAAAACACTGCTTGAAGAATATTTGAATGAACAGGATTTGTAACTGTACTTTAGTTATACATCAAAAAGATTTTTTAGGAGTTAATTATGAGCACGATTATTCAAGCAATTGAAGCTGAACAAATGAGCAATAAAGCGGCATTACCTGATTTTTCACCAGGTGATACTGTTGCAGTTTCTTTAAATATTAAAGAAGGCGACCGTGAGCGTATTCAGGTTTTTGAAGGTGTAGTAATCGCTATCAAGAATCGCGGTGTTAACTCTGCGTTTACTGTTCGTAAAATCTCTTATGGCGAAGGTGTTGAACGTGTATTCCAAACAT
The DNA here is from genome assembly GCA_026988095.1 of Thiotrichaceae bacterium. Classification (GTDB taxonomy): domain Bacteria; phylum Pseudomonadota; class Gammaproteobacteria; order Thiotrichales; family Thiotrichaceae; genus Cocleimonas. Next base: position 4,660 of record JALSLX010000097.1, on the reverse strand, counting down.
ACAGCCATGCAATTGCTGGTATCGAAGTAAAGCGTAAAGGTGCGGTACGTCGTGCAAAGCTTTACTATCTACGTGGTCTTACTGGTAAGGCAGCGAGAATTAAAGAAAAAGTATAAAAAATATGAGTGGGCTTATATTAAAGCCTCTGAAATATTTTACTAAAAAACCACATTTGGGATATTCCCAGGTGTGGTTTTTTTTTGCATATATTTTAGTTATTACTATTTTGGTGATAGATTATTATTCAGCTAAGGTTCATTAGATTAATGAGATAATAGGAGTAATTAATAAAAATAATGTTAAGAAGATAGTAAATAATTGATGGGCTTTTCTAGATGTGATACTACGCGTTACATATCTTGTTGTAGCTCTAATGAAGCCTTGTAAATTTTTTAAGGAAACTGTGTCTGATATTTCTCCATATCTTATGATTTCAATTTTAAGTATTGCCTTGTTAGTGGTTATACTTATGGCTGGCTATATGTTTTTTTTGAGAAAAAAAAAACTTCAGATTCCTTCTAACTTAAAACCGGAGAAAGTAGAAAAAGAGTTAATATTGAATCCAGTAGATTCTAAATCAAATTGCTATGAGAATGCTTATAGATTTTTTCCAGAAACTATTTTGATATTTAATTCTCAGTTTAAAATTATCTATATGAATCTAGAAGCAGAAAAAGTGCTGGGTTGTAAGCTCAGAAGTTTTATGGGGAGGGATTATAGAAATATATTTAGTCTTAAGAGTTTAAAAACAAAAAGAGACTTACAGGATGTTGTGTACGAAGAAGCAACCGAAAAAGGAGAGGTTGTTACACAAGAATATTTATTACAAACTTATAGTAATCAAAATTTATCTGTAAAGTTAAGTATAATTCCAATACTAGTATACTCAGATGATAAAAGTAGCGAATCATACTCATTACTGATATTAAAAAATATTTCTGAAAATAAAGCGATGGAATCAAGGATTTTAATGCTTGACTCATATGATAGCGTGACAGGCGCCCTGAATAGAAAATCCTTTGATAGTGAGGTAAAGCAACTTATAGATAGTACGCATAAGCATGATTCTTCTCATATTATTGCTTATTTCGCTATTGATCAGTTTAGAGATATAAAAGATAGTATTGGATATGCTGGTAGTGAAAGTCTTAATATAACAATTATGGATATTATTAATACTAATATAAGAGTGAATTTTGATGTCGTTGCTAAAGTTGGAGATGGAGAGTTCAGTATTGCTTTTAGTGAAAGTAAGCTCGCAGCAAGTGTTATTACAATAAAAGCAATATTGAAGGAAGTGTCAGAGCATAGATTTAATTCAAGAGGGCAGGAATACCCAGTGTCAATGAGTGCTGGTTTTGCAATTATTAATAACGAAACCACGTCGGCTACTCGTGTACTTTCAGAGGCAAATAAAGCCTGTAATGTGGCACTCAAAAAAGGCGGAGGTCGTCTATCTCCTTATCGCGCTGATGATAAAGAAATACAAAAATTGACAGGTAATTTTGAATGGAGATTAATACTCAAAAAAGCTATTCAAAATAATCTTTTTGAGATGTATGCTCAGCCAATTCATCCCCTTTCTCCCATAGAATATAGAAAACCCTTTTCTCATTATGAGTTGTTGTTACGATTAAATGATGAAAAAGGAAACCCAATATCTCCCGATGAGTTTATTTCTGCTGCTGAATATTATTCTATGATGCCAGCATTGGATCGCTGGGTAATTCGAGGATCTTTCGGTGAAGTTAGTAAGGTTCCAGTACAAGATCCTACACCAGTCTTTGCTATTAATCTCTCTGGACAAAGTTTAAATGATCCTGATTTTCTTGAATTTATTCTAGGGGAGCTAAAGTCATCAGGTGTGGATCCTAAAATGCTTTGTTTTGAAATTACTGAGCAGGTCGCTGTAGATGATATTTCATTATTAAATAAGTTAATCGCAAATCTCAAGGCACTAGGGAGTAGTTTCTCTTTAGATGATTTTGGAACAGGTGTCAGCTCTTTTGGGTATCTAAAATCACTGGATGTAGACTATTTAAAAATAGATGGTAGTTTTGTCAAAAATATTGAAAGTGATGATGTGGCAAGAGAAATGGTGCAGTCTATATCACAAATTGGCCATACTATGGGGCTTAAGATTATTGCAGAATATGTTGAGAATGTTGAAATTCTAAATATATTAGGAGATATGGGGATTGATTATGGTCAAGGCTACCATATAGGTCGGCCAGGTCCTTTAAGTCTAGTGATAGAGCAACATCAAGTTGCTAAAAAAGCAATTAATTCCTAAAAAGCCAAACAATTCTTACGCAGGCTATTTATAATTAGACAATAAACTATTTCTCAGGGAAGAGATAATGACACTGTTAAATTATAGGTCGTTTAGCGCACAAATTTTATTTATATTTTCTTTGATGCTTTTAACTGCCTGCAGCCAATCTAATAATAAAACTTATAATAGTGGTTTTGCATCTAGTTTTGACCCATATGAAAAAACCAATCGACGTATATTTAAGTTTAATGGAAGTTTAGATAAACATTTTGTCAAGCCAGTAGCCACTGCTTATAAAGCAATTACCCCTGAGGTTGTTGACCACAGTGTGAGTAATTTTTTCAATAATTTAGATGATGTCGGTAGCGCTATAAATAGCTTACTTCAATTTAAAGCTGGTCCTGCGTTGATGGATACAAACCGTGTATTATTTAATTCTACGGTAGGTATCGGTGGTTTATTTGATGTGGCGAGTGCTTTAGGTATGGAGAGATACGATGAAGATTTTGGGCAGACTTTAGCGCATTGGGGTATTAAATCAGGTCCTTATGTGATGCTGCCATTCTTTGGCCCATCGACAGTGCGAGATGCTACGGCTAAGTTTACAATCGATAGCTTGACGAACCCTGCAAACTACCATGATGAAAAGTTTGCTTTTATGGCTTTAAGGCTGCTTGATCAGCGTGCAGACCTTTTTAATGATGAAGAGGCGTTTAAAAATATATCAGAAGATCAATATACTGCTTTGCGTGATTTATGGCTACAACGCCGCAATACTGCTATCAAGGATGGTAAAATTGATTCGCAGGAACAATCTGATTTGATTGATGAATTAGAAGCTTTAGATGATGATTAAAGTCGATCATAAAATCCATATTCTAGGAATATGTGGAACATTCATGGGGGGTATTGCGCTTTTAGCGAAAGAAGCTGGTATTGATGTTTCGGGGTCTGATGTTAACGTATATCCACCGATGAGCACTTTGCTGGAAAAAGAAGGTGTAAATATACAACAAGGCTTCTTACCTGAGTACCTTAGTGATTTTGATGATAACCCGCAAACTGGGCAGGTTATTGTCGGCAATGTTATGACGCGAGGTATGGAGATCGTTGAGCATATGCTCAATAAAAACTTATCCTACACATCAGGGCCTCAATGGCTTTATGAAAGTATATTAAAAGACCGTTGGGTTCTGGCGGTTTCTGGTACGCATGGTAAAACGACTACAGCTAGTATGCTCGCTTGGATATTAGAATACGCAGGCATGAAGCCTGGTTTTTTAATTGGTGGTGTCCCTGAAAATTTTGGTGTTTCAGCCCGTTTAGGAGATTCACCTTTTTTTGTTGTAGAAGCCGACGAATATGACACCGCTTTTTTTGATAAGCGTTCGAAGTTTGTACATTATCATCCTCGAACTTTAGTTATCAATAATCTTGAATACGATCATGCGGATATTTTTCCTGACCTAAATACCATAAAAACACAGTTTCATCACTTGATAAGAATAGTGCCGAGCGAAGGCTTGGTGATCACAAATGGTGAAGAATCTAATGTGCAGGATGTTATAGACAGAGGTTGTTGGACACCAATAGAGACGTTCTCATCAGATCAGAATTCTTCAGAAAAAACAGGCTGGGAAGCTAAATACATAAAAGCAGATGGCAGCGAATTTGAGGTGCTCTTGGACGGTGAAAACCAAGGCACAGTAAAATGGACATTGCTGGGTAAGCATAATGTCAGCAATGCATTGGCTGCTATAGCTGCCTCGCGTCATGCGGGCGTTCCTGCAGAGCATGCTATCAATGCTTTGACGGAGTTTAAAGGCATAAAGCGCCGTATGGAGCTTCGTGGTGAGGTCAATAATATACGCGTTTATGATGATTTTGCTCATCATCCTACAGCGATAGAAACAACCTTAAACGGGCTTCGTGCTAATGTTGGTGACAGCAAGATTATTGCCATACTAGAGCCTCGCTCAAACACCATGCGCTTGGGTACACATAAAGCATCACTAGCCAACTCTTTGCAAGTTGCAGATCAGGTCATACTGTTTCAACCAGAAGGCCTCGATTGGGATATGGGTGATGTGTTATCTGCACTAGGTGACAAGGCAAGCTTATACAATAATATCGATGCGCTTGTCTCTGCCGTCACGCAAGATGTAAACAGGGGTGACCATCTATTAGTGATGAGTAACGGTGGTTTTGGCGGGATTCATGAAAAGCTTTTGACGGCTTTGGAGCAAGTTTGATGAAACAAAAAACGGTCACATTGATCATGACAGGTGCATCGGGTGCACAGTATGGTTTGCGATTGCTCGAAGAATTAGTTAAAGCAGATGTATTAATCGCATTATTAGTTTCTCGCCCTGCACAAATCGTTAT
>JALSLX010000096.1 GCA_026988095.1 Thiotrichaceae bacterium | reverse complement strand
TAATGCAGATGATGAAGTTTTTGTTAGCTTTCAAGTCCCGCATATTGATACTGAAACAGGCGAGGAAACAGGGCAACATTTTGAAACGTGGAATATTCGTTCACGTGGTTTTAAAAATTGGGCTTCTCACTTATTTTATACGACCCATGAAACCACGCCCAGCGATAGCGGAATAAGTGAAGCAATCGACACGCTCTCGGGGCTTGGACAGTTTGAAGGTGAAGAGATAGAAGTCAATCTACGTTATGCCTTCCATGATGAAAAAATCTATATTGATCTTGGTTGCAAGCACTGGAAAATTATCGAAGTATCGACAGGTGGCTATAAGGTAATAGAAAGCCAGAATGCGCCTGTTAAGTTTATACGCTCTAATATTTTTAGACCGTTACCAGTACCCGAAGATGGCGGAAATATTACCCTACTTTGGGATCATCTGAATATCGAATCACAAGACGGACGCTTTTTAATATTGGCGTATATTTTGGAAGCAATGCGAGTAACCCGACCTTATCCAGTATTAGAAATAGGCGGGGAGCAAGGGAGTGCTAAATCAACTTTTCAGAAACGACTAAGGGAAATTATCGACCCTAACAAGGTAAATTTGAGAAGCGCACCGCGTAGCGTAGAAGATATTTTTGTCGCCACGCGCAACAATCATATTATTAGTTATAACAACCTCTCACACTTAACCGCTAATACGCAAGATGCCTTTTGTACGCTTTCCACTGGGGGCGGTGATGCCACCAGAAAACTATACAGTACCAGTGAAGAGGAAGCATGGGAGGCAATGCGCCCTATTATGATGAATGGTATATCCATGTTAGCCACGCGCCCAGATTTAGCCGATAGAACCGTCGCGCTGGAATTGCCCCGCGTGAAAGGATACATTACCGAAGCACAGCTACAAGAAGACTGGGAAAAAGACCTACCTTTAATCCTGGGGGCTATTTATTCATTACTTGCTAAAACACTGGTAGAACTTCCTGCAGTGGTAATTGACAAGCCCCCACGAATGGCAGATTTTGCGCGATTAGGTCAAGCGATGTTAAACGCGCTAGATGTTGATGAATCATTCACTGATCTTTATATGCGAAACCGTGACCGCGTAGTATTGCGCGCGATTGAAGCCTCTCCTGTAGCACAATCTATTATTACTCTGATTGAAAAAGATATTTATTATAAAGGCACTCGGGGCGGGTTAATGGATCGCCTTACCCACCACCAACCTAAATACTTTGATAGATCAAGTTACCCTAAATCTGTACGCGGGTTAATGGATGCCTTGCGACGGCTTGCCCCTGCTTTAAGGGTTCGTGATATTGAAGTTATCGAAGATAAGAAACGCCACAAAGACGGCTATCATGTCGAGATACGCAAAATCACACCAACAAGCCCGAAGCCCGCTAAAAAAGAAATAGAGCTTTAACCGTGAAGAAATTAAAAACGATACTCCAACCGCTAAAAGGTCGGGGTATTCGCTTGCGTATCGAGCCAGAAAACAAACTGTTTTTGTCGGGTTCAGTCGATAGCATGAGCCAGCCAGAAACGGACAGCATCAAAGCTAATAAGAATCTGATAATCAATATAGTGCCAATGGGTAAAAACTTCACCATAGCGCAAATATTAAAAGCCTTAGAACTTATGATTAATCATTCAGAGGGTTTAATGGTTGATGGTGGTTATGATATGCACGGTGGGGATTTAAGGGCTTTACCTCTCGGGCGTTGTTATCTTGAATCTCTTAATGCTGATTAGGTTTATATTGCACCTTTTATTATTGGCGTTCTTCTTCTTTGGTTTTATGTTTCAGGTGTGAACTGTTAGGAATATTCTAATAGTTGCATTGCCTTTGCGTTGTCTTTGCATTGCCACCCCCCGCCTTTTTCGTTGTTTTGTATTTCTTCTTATTGTTTCTATTTAGAGTACACCCTTATTATAAGTTTAAAATAGCCCTATTATATTACAAATAGGGTTGTTTATTTGATTTATAGAAGATATTACAGTATCATCTAAACCCTATTTAGAAGTTTTTATTTATCGAGGTTTAGAACTATGTCAATAATCGGATACGCTAGAGTTTCAACACTGGATCAAGATCACACGACACAGATTGAACGTTTAGAATCTGCCAGCTGTAAAAAGGTATTTTCTGAAAAGCAAAGCGGTACTACTAAAAAGAACCGTACAGAACTAGCCCTATGCCTTGATTATATGCGCGAGGGTGATACCTTGGTTATTACTAAAATAGACCGCCTCGCACGTTCAGCGCGTGACCTGCATAATATCGTACATGACTTAGAGAAAAGCGGTATTAGTCTTAAAGTCCTAGATCAAAACATCGACACCAGCACCCCAACAGGTAAAGCTTTTCTGGGAATGCTTGCCACCTTTGCAGAATTTGAAACGAATATTCGTAAAGAAAGGCAACTGGAAGGAATAGCCAAAGCTAAAGCACAAGGCAAATACACAGGGCGCAAAGCCACCGCGAGAGCTAAGAAAGCGGAAATGCTAGAACTACTACAGGGTGGCATGAGTAAGCCGAAGATAGCCAAAGAACTAGGCGTATCGGTTGCCAGTGTTTACAACGTGCTAAAAGATTGAAGTATTAAGTAAACCCTTAAATGCTTGAAAAGCCCCTGTACTGGGGCTTTTTCGTGCATGATGCCTTCAAAATATGCACCCTGCTTGCATAGAATCCCACTAGCAAGGCTATCTATCATTACAACTACACTACAGAGCTACAGCCTCACACGTCACCCGATAACCAGCCACCCTTTAATTATTGGCGCGCCCTCTCTTTCCCTTTCCCCCACATCCCCCTTTCAGGTACGCGCCATAATGGAAGGATTCCCGCCAACTATTAACAGTTGATCATCTAACCTTGGTACTGGCTTTAATGGTTTACTTACTATTATTCTTTTCTCTTTCTCTTAAGAAGGTGCAGACAATGTTCACCATGTTCACCGACACCACAAAAAAGCACTTTAAAATCTTTTATATCAATGACTTGCGAGGGTGAACATTGACCCCCTGCAATGTTCACCCTATGTACACCATGTTCACCTAAAAGGGTGAACATTGAATTCAAAAGATGAACATTAAATAAGCCAATGTACACCCTTAAGTAGTTGTTTTTAATTAAGTATTCCGAAAGGATGAACATGGTGAACATTAACCGCACTATCTTTTAGGGCTGGGAGAAAAGAAATAGTTTCTAGGTAGGGGGTAGGTTAAAACTTTGAACAATTCCGACCCACTACCACCACTCTAGGGAAACTTTTATGCGCGACTAATTGAAAAATGAAAACCCACTGGATCACCTCATTATAGTTTTAGGTACTTCTGGGACTTTCACAAACTACGGGGCATAAAACCGCGTGTTTGCTCTCTTTCTCATATTCTATAGGGGGTTGTACTCGGTACTACTATTAAGCCAGCCAATACTAGATTATTTGCACCCTGCCCCTTTAATTATTGGCGTATGTTGAGAGGGGGGAGAGGGGAAAAAATACCTCTGAAACTTTGAGGGTATTAGAGGGGGTATAAAGAAAAACCTCGTTTACATTAATACAATTAAATCAAATAGATACTACATCTATTCGAATCCTCCTCGGACGCCACTTATTGTGCTTTGTTTGCGAATACGACTACGTGTTCCAAATCTAGGCTTAGACCAACTTCTTCTCCAATATCATGATGATGATGCGAATGCTCTAAGGTTAAAAGCTTGTTTCCATCTGCCAATTCAAGCGTGTACATAAAGTTTGCGCCTCGAAATTCTCGCCCAACAACCGTTGCTTTTAGACTCGCGGTTTTATCAAGAATAATGTCATCTGGGCGAATAAACACATTGACCTTGCAACCTGGCTTACAACCATTTGGGACTTTTTCATGCACGATTGATAAAGGTGTTTTTATACTGTGTTCACACAAAACTTCACCTTCAATAAACACCCCTTGCCCTATAAAGTCTGCAATGAAGGCATTGGCGGGTTCGTGGTATAACTCATAGCCATCTGCCCACTGGGTGAGTTTTCCTCCTTGCATAACGCCTATGGTGTCTGCGACGATAAAGGCTTCGTTTTGATCATGCGTCACTAGTATGGCGGTTATATTTTCATGCTTTAAAATATCTCTAACTTCACTTGCTAGCTCTTTGCGTAGCTCAACGTCCATACTAGAGAAGGGTTCATCCATAAGCAATAAATCGGGCTTTGGTGCTAGTGCGCGGATGAGTGCAATGCGTTGTTGCTGTCCACCTGATAATTCATGTGGGTAGCGTTGTCCGTAGTCACCTAGTGATACCATTTCAAGTAATTGCTGAGTTCGATATTTTTGTTCGGTTCGTTTTAGAAGGGTCATTCCGAAGGCGATATTATCCGCTACATTTAGGTGTGGAAATAATGCAAAATCTTGGAATACCATACCAATATTGCGCTTCTCTGGCGCTAGATTAACCTGATTATTACTGACCGCTTTATCATTTAATAAAATTTGTCCTTGCAATAAAGGCTCAAAGCCTGCGATCGCTCTGAGCAAAGTAGTTTTACCACATCCACTGGGGCCAAGAAAACAACCAATCTTGCCCTTATCTAATTGGAGAGATGCATCTTGCACTACGATATTATTGCCATAGGCTATAGAGACTTCTTCTACTTTTAGCATTTTATTATTTTTCTCCTGCGCGTGAATGGCTAATGGCTCGACTCAATAAAACAACAGGCAATATCCCCACTAAAACAATCATCAAGGCGGGGGTTGCTGCATCTGCCAAGCGCTCATCTGCCGCCAATTCATGTGCGCGAACGGCGAGTGTATTAAAATTAAAAGGTCGCAATATCAGTGTTGCTGGAAGCTCCTTTAACACATCTACAAATACCAACAGTAAGGCCGTGAGTATTGTGCCCCGCATAAGTGGTAGATGAATTTTTCGCAAGACTCCCAAAGGTGACAAGCCCATTGAACGACCGGCATCATCCATTGTTGGTTTGATTTTTCCTAGCCCTGAATCAATTGCATTGACAGAGACCGCCAAAAAACGCACGGTATATGCAAATAATAATGCGAAGACTGTTCCTGATAAAATAAGCCCTGTAGACACATCGAAAGTGTCACGCATCCATGAATCCACTGCGTTATCAATGAGGGCAAATGGCGTCATTACTCCAACGGCAATCACGGTACCTGGGACGGCATACCCTAATGAAGCTATATTTACCCCCGTACGAATAATGGGGGTATGATGCAAACGCCGACCATAGGCTAATAACAAAGCGATTGATACAGCAATAATAGAAGCGCTAATCGCCAGCAACATCGTATTAAGCGTTAAACTAAAAAAGGATGAATCGAGCGTTTCTTCTGCCGTGGTGAAAACCCAATAAAGTAGCTGTAAGGCGGGCAAAATAAAACCAAATAACACAGGAAGTAGACACGCTAACCATGCTAAAAATGCCATCTTCCCTTTTAATTTAAAACGCTTAATCGCAGAATGTTTTTGCGAGGTATGATGAAATTTTGCGCGCCTTCGTGACCAGCGCTCTAATATGATCAATACAAAAACAAACACCAGCATCATTGCCGCTAATTGTGACGCTGTTGCGCTATCACCTACGCCAAACCATGTACGAAAAATGCCTGTGGTAAATGTAGCAATTCCAAAATATTGGACAGTTCCATAATCGGCTAATGTTTCCATCAGGGCTAATGACAAACCTGTCACAATTGCTGGGCGTGCGAGTGGCAATGCAACCCGAAAAAAACCATTTAAAGGTGTGCTGCCTAAGGTTCGACTAGCTTCTAATGCACCTACTGATTGCTCTAAAAATGCAGCGCGAGCCATCATGTAAACATAAGGATATAAAACCAGTGACAACATAGCTATTGCACCGCCGATAGAGCGAACTTCGGGAAACCAGTAATCTTTATAGCCCCAACCTGTCCATTCTCGCAATTGTGATTGTATGGGCCCCGCAAAGTCTAATAATCCGGTGTAGGTATAAGCAATAATGTAAGCAGGTATTGCCAACGGCAGGATTAACAACCAAGAGAATAAACGTCTATTAGGAAACTCACACATGCTCGTAAGCCATGCGGTAATGACCCCCATCGTGAGCACACCAATGCTTACCCCTACCATTAAAATCAGTGAGTTGCTGATATATTCGTTAAGTAAGAAATCTTTAAGGTGTTGCCAATTTTCATTGAGTGGTTGAAAAATAGCACTGCCAACAACCAATACCGGTAATGACATTAGCAATGCAATCACAATAGTAAGTAGCACCCAAGTATTCGGTTTTGAGATATTGAATAATTTAGCAGGATGCTTCGATGAATGGGTTTGTGATTTCATTAAAATTAATTATCTAAAAGATACAAAAACGCCCCTATCACCTTTTGATAAGGGCGTTTATTCTAGCCCATCTGAAAACAATAAGCATTCTCATTCTCATTGTTATTTAATTTCAGACACAAAAAAAGGAGCGAATAATCACTCCTTTTTTATTTCTAGATAATCTAACCATTAATTACTCAAAAAAACCCTAGTTTGTGTCAAAATAAGACGATAAATAGAGTGTGTATAAGCAATTAATGAGAGGCTGATTAAGTCGATTAGAATTTAGCGTAGAAAAATCTGTCGCTATTTTTCACGAAGCGAGGTGCAATAGTCATTCTATTGCACCGATCTTCGTGGAAAATATCGGCTGATTTGACAAGCTAAAGCTAATTGGACTTGATCAGCTTCTCCTTAATCCGCTTGGTTTCTTAAAAAAGCGGGTATATCTAGGTAACTGCTATCTGTAGAGGTTTGTGGTGTAGTGTCATAAGTTGGCGCACTAAAACCACCACCTGCTACCATGCGTGGTTGCTCTAGCTCCACTGGTTGTAATGTGCTGTTTGCCTGCTCTTGAGTTGGTACTGCTTTTAGCTCTGCACCCTGCTGATCAAGACCTGTTGCAACTAACGTTACACGAATTTCATCGCTCATTTCTGGGTCGATGACTGTTCCTACTACTACGGTTGCATCATCATGTGCGAATTGACGTACTGCTGCGCCCACTTCTTCAAACTCGTGGATGCCCATATCTAAACCTGCGGTGATATTTACCAAAATACCTTTTGCACCTTGCAGGTTAATATCATCAAGTAATGGGCTTGAAATTGCGGCATTAGCTGCTTTTGTTGCGCGCTCATCACCACTTGCTACGCCTGTACCCATCATTGACATACCCATTTCGCTCATCACGGTTTTTACGTCAGCAAAATCCACGTTGATTAAACCTGGGCGAGTAATTAGCTCTGCAATACCTTGTACTGCACCTAGTAAAACGTCATTTGCGGCTTTAAATGCATCTAACAAGCTTGTCTTTTTACCTAGTGCAGTCAACAGCTTTGCATTTGGAATGGTGATGATTGAGTCAACGTGCTTACTTAGCTCTGCAATTCCATCCTCTGCCGCTTTCATACGTTTGGGACCTTCAAACGGGAAAGGCTTTGTCACGACTGCAACAGTTAGCACGCCCATTTCTTTTGCCATTTCTGCAACTACTGGAGCAGCGCCTGTACCTGTTCCTCCACCCATACCTGCTGTGATGAATAGCATATCTGTTCCACCAATTAACTCTTTGATGCGTTCACGGTCTTCTAATGCTGCTTCGCGCCCTACTTCTGGATTTGCACCTGCACCTAGACCTTTGGTTAATGCATTTCCTAGCTGGATAACATTTTTAACCCCTGATCCGTCTAGTGCTTGTTGATCTGTATTTGCGCAGATAAATTCAACGCCTTCTACATTGGCTTCCACCATATTTTGTACCGCGTTTCCGCCGCCACCGCCAACACCAATTACTTTGATGCTCGCATTACTTGCTTCATTCTCCATTAACTCAAACATAAGCCCTAACTCCTTCTATATAACTTTCGATGTGATTAATTAACCAATTAACTGGCTATTCCTTTTACTATTAACTTCAAATGCTTCCTTCAAAAACATCTGTTTTTCTTTTTACAAAACTACTTAAACCCTTCGACTCCACTCAGGGAACAGACCTCAAACAATGGTACTGCGTGCTGAGCGGAGTCGAAGCATGGTTGAGATCTCCCCAACCTTACAAATTACTACCAAACCAGTTCTTCATTTTGTCCCACAAGTTTTCTTGTGTAACGTGTGAGAAGTTACCCCCTCCCGCAAATTCATTTTGTGCTGCTGCGTATAACAACAAACCAACACCCGTTGAATGCATTGGGTCTTCTACTTCACCTTTTAATCCACCTATATTTACAGGTGAACCAATACGTACTGGCATGTGGAAAATTTCTTCTGCCAATTCAACGGCACCTTTAATTTTTGATGAACCACCTGTTAGCACGATACCTGCGCCAATGCGCTCTTCAAACCCGCTACGACGAATCTCATCACGAATAATCATGAATAATTCTTCATAGCGTGGCTCAATGACTGATGCCAAGGTTTGGGTAGATAAACCACGGGATTCACGTTCGCCTATTCCTGGCACTTCGATAATTTCATCTGTCGTTACTAACTGACGTAATGCACTACCGTGATCAATCTTCAACTTCTCTGCAAATTGCATCGTTGTACGAACGGCCACTGCAATATCGTTAGTGACTTGATCACCTGCAACAGGGATATTTGCGGTATGTTGAATTGAGCCATTTAGAAAGATTGCAACATCACTGGTGCCACCACCAATATCAATCATACAAACACCCAGTTCTTTTTCATCTTCTTCTAGCACGGCATAGCTTGATGCTACTTGTTCTAGAATTACGTCATCAACATCCAGCCCACAACGATCGACACATTTAATAATATTTTGGGCTGCACTTTGAGCACCTGTAATCAAATGCACACGTGCTTCTAAACGTACACCTGACATACCGACTGGCTCTCGAATACCATCTTGTTGATCAATGACATAATCTTGCGGCAAAACGTGCAAAATGCGTTGATCTGCGGGAATAGCTACTGCTCTTGCAGCATCCATTACACGTTCAACATCACTATCGGTCACTTCTTTATCTTTGATTGCCACGATGCCGTGAGAATTTAGACTTTGAATATGACTACCTGCGATACCAGCGTATGCTGAATTTATATTCACGCCTGCCATCAGTTCGGCTTCTTCAACCGCACGTTGAATCGCTTCGATGGTTGAATCAATATTGACCACCACGCCTTTTTTCATTCCGCGTGACGGATGCTTGCCAATACCGACAATTTCTACACCACCTTCTGCGTTGATTTCGCCAATTAAAGCAACAATTTTTGATGTTCCTATATCTAATGCAACAACCATATTGCCTTCGTTACTGAGTGACATTGATATTTCCTTTAACGGTTTACCCATGACTAATACCCCTACCCTTTAGTGGCGTTGCGGTTGCGATTATTTCTACTATCGCCACTATTACGCCCATTTTTCCATTTAACTGCAAAACCATTGGTGTAACGTAAATCAACTGTCTTTACGTTATTAATCACTTTCTTTAAGCTGTGATCGTAACCAACCATAAATCTTCTTAAACGCTTTTCTTGATGTTCGCGCCCTATTTTAACGGTCATGCCATTTTCTAACTTTATTTGCCATGATCCACGTCTATCTTCTTTAAACTCCACCATTTTCAATGGGAAGTCCTTCATCCATTTTCGTATCTTTAAAAAACCTGTTGCCATATTCCTGCCTTTATCACTCGGGCTATACAGCAAGGGTAAATTACCTTTCTCTGTTGGCAAACTCGCTTTAATAATCTCGCCATTTTCGGCAAGCATTTCTTTGTTACCCCAAAAAGCGACAGGACGCTGTTCATGGATTCTTATAATCAACTTATCAGGCCAAATTTTTGTCATCGATGCTGAATGTACCCACGGGTTACTTTCAATAGCGGCTTCCAAAGCTTTTTGATCTAACAAGTACAAATTTGTTTTAGTAAACGGTTCAATCGCTGGTTGCAACTGCTCTTTATCTAAAATATTCAAATCACCTTTTACTTCAACCGAAGTGATAGTGAGGTTTTGTGGGTCTTGAATCCACTGATATATACCAACGACTAAAGCTAGCGGTGCAATGACTAAAACTGTTAAGGCTATCGACTTCCAAGGCAATGAAAAACGAGTCCGTAACGATGAACGCGATGGATTACGCCTCGTAGCTTGTGGTCGTTTTTTCTTTTGATTAGAAGCTCTCATGCTGTTTTTAAAATCTCCAAAGTTAAATCAGAAAAACTTAAACCATGTTGTTTGGCCGCCATGGGCACTAACGATGTATCGGTCATGCCTGGCACTGTATTGACTTCAATTAACCAAAATGTGCCTGCACTGTCTTGCATCACATCAACACGTCCCCAGCCTTTACCGCCCAATCCTTTAAACGCTGTTTTGGATAAGGTTTTCAATGTTGCTTCATCATTTTCGCTTAATCCACTTGGGCAATAATATTGCGTTTTATGCGAGATGTATTTTGCATCATAGTCATAGAAATCTGCTTCTTGGTCCGCTTCTAAACGTATTGAAGGCAGGACCTCATCACCTAAAATAGCAACGGTAAACTCTTTGCCAGTTACCCATTGTTCTGCAAAAACCACATCATCGTATTCAGCAGCTTTTTCATACGCTGGTCGAAGTTGGCTGGCTTCTGTCACTTTACTCATGCCGATGCTTGAACCTTCTTGTGCGGGTTTTACCATGACTGGCAAGCCTAATTTCTCGACCACTTCTTCAAAATCAGTATCCGCGTGCAATATTTCATACGCTGGTGTTGGCAAGCCAGAGCCTATCCACAAACGTTTGGTCATCATCTTATCCATACTGATTGCTGACGCCATTACGCCGCAACCTGTGTAGGGAATTTCTAAGATTTCTAAAGCTCCTTGTAATTCCCCATCTTCACCACCGCGACCGTGTAAAATATTAAATACACGATCATAGTTTTCATTTTTTAGAACCTCTAAGACATCCCTACCCGCATCAACACCATGTGCATCAATACCTTTTTCAAGCAAACCTTCTAGGACGGCTTTGCCACTATTGAGCGATACTTCACGCTCTGCGGCCCAGCCTCCCATTAACACGGCAACTTTTCCAAATTGTTGTGCATTGCTTGTCATTACAATAGTGATCCTTGTGATAATTGCGCTGGTAAACTTGCCGCTATTGCGCCAACGCTGCCCGCACCTAAAGTTAGTAATACATCACCGTCTTGAAGCTGGTTTTGTAATACCTCTACAATATCTGCTTGATCTGCAATAAATATCGGATCAACATTGCCACGGTTACGAATTGCTCTAGCAAGTGAGCGACCATCTGCCCCTGCTATTGGCTCTTCACTTGCGGCATAAACATCCATCAATGCTAAAACATCTGGTTCAGATAGCACTTGTGCGAAGTCTTCAAATAAATCTCTGGTACGAGTGAATCTATGAGGTTGAAAAAGCACAACCATGCGACGATCTGGCCATGCGCTACGCACTGCTTTCATAGTCGCTTCCATTTCTGTTGGGTGATGACCATAGTCATCCACCAATGTCACCGTACCATTTTGTGTCTTGATATCTCCGTAGAACTGGAACCTTCGACCAACACCTTGGAATTTATCTAATCCATTGACAATATCTTCATCAGAAACACCTAACTCAGTTGCTATCGCAATTGCTGCTAATGCATTTTGAATATTATGTTCACCTGGCATATTCAAAGTAATATCAAGCGGGGCTTTATCGTTGCGCTCTACCGTGAAGAAGCTTTGCGTGCCTGCATAACGGACATTGCGTGCACGAACATCAGCATCAAAATGAATACCGTAGGTTGTAATGCTTCGTGTAATATCGGGCAAAATATCGCAGACATGATCATCATCAACACAAAGTACAGCTAAACCGTAAAAGGGTAGGTGATGTAAGAACTCTACAAACGTTGCTTTGAGTTTTTCAAAATCATTGTCATAGGTTGATAAATGATCAGCATCGATATTAGTAACCACCGAAATCATCGGCTGTAATAATAAGAATGAAGCATCACTCTCATCAGCTTCTGCCACCAAATAATCACCTGTGCCTAAGCGTGAATTACTTGATGTACTATTTAGTTTGCCACCAATAACAAAAGTAGGATCAAGCCCACCCTCTGCCAACAAACTTGTCACTAAACTTGTTGTTGTTGTTTTTCCGTGTGTACCTGCAATCGCTATACCGTTACTAAAACGCATAATTTCTGCAAGCATTTCAGCACGTGGCACAACAGGGATATTCTGCTCACGTGCGGCAATTACTTCAGGGTTATCGTTATTAACCGCTGTTGATGTAACCACTACATTTGCGCCTTCAATATTTGAAGCGGCGTGTCCTTTAAATACTTTTGCTCCAAGCGATGCTAGACGCTCTGTCATTGGGTTGGTTGCAATATCAGAGCCTGTAATTTCATAACCAATATTAGCAAGCACTTCAGCAATACCACCCATGCCCGCACCACCGATGCCGACAAAGTGTATTTGTTTAATACGACGACGCGCTAGATCATTAGGCTGCTTCATAATTCGCCCCTTGATCTATTGTGGTAACAAACTTGATGCTGGTGTGTTTTTCATTACTGTCCTGTCCACTATAGTCATCTTTGTTAAAATCGTAGCCTGCAAGT
>JALSLX010000095.1 GCA_026988095.1 Thiotrichaceae bacterium | reverse complement strand
CCAGAACTTGTGAGGATTATTTTATCCTCTGTATAGCCGTTGCTACGAAAATAAGCGTTTGTTGTTTTCATTCCTCACCCTTTGCTCTATCTTTACTATCGCTTCCACAATTCTGATAAATTAATCAATTTATTACCAGACTTTTTAAACTGTTTTATCTGTTTTCTGCTTGGCCAAGTATCGTAGTTTTCACTGACGTTATTGAATTCGGTATCGACTATAGTCTCATCAGTTATCCATTTAATGGCTAGTTTTACACCTTCTTCAAATAACTGGCAATTATAAAAGCAGACTGATTCATTTGTATCTGCCGATATTGTTTTCTTAGCAAGAATTTTACCACTATCAAAATCTTCTGACATACTGTGAAGCGTCACACCAATTTCTGATTCTTGATTTAACAAAGCGTGAAATACTGGATCAACCCCTTTATAACTCGGCAAGTTGGATGGGTGAATATTGATGCATTGTAGATTAGGAAGATCAAGTACCGCGGGCTTAACCAGTTGATTTAGATGAGCACCTAAAAGGTAATCAGGCATACTTTGCTTAATAAAACTAATGGTCTTAGCTTGATTCATATCCAGCGTATCCATTAATGGAATCCCATGATGTTTTGCTAAACTGTGTACGGACTTTTCAAACTTTAATAGATTGGATAAAGGCTGGAGCCACCGAAACAAATCCGTAACGATAAAAAGATAGCTTGCATAGCGTAAGCCAGAAAGTTGAATTTGCTTAAGCGCACCGCGTATGAAACCATATTTGGGATTGATAACGCGCGTCGAATTGATGATAGCCACAACGTCTACAGACTCATCCCCGATGAGTTTTTCTAAGACAATTGAAGAGTAAATACTAGAATAGGTGCAAAAAATGATGCGTTTCGTTTGCATCCTGTTTTTTATGTCAGCTTTACTATTTTCAGTCACTACTTAAGCTTAGCCATTTCTTCTGCTAACACCGTGACGGTGTGTTCGATTTGCTCTTCGGTGTGTGATGAGCAAATAAAGAAACGCAAACGTGCCATACCTTCTTGCACTGCAGGATAAAAGATAGGCTGAACATTGATGCCTTGCTCAAAACAAGCATTGGCTAATCTTCCTGCCATGGCTGAGCTACCTGTAATCACAGGGATAACCGATAAGCCTGCGCTTGAGCCAATATTTAAGCCTTGTTTTTGTGCCAAAGCGATGAATTGATGACCGCGTTCTTTTAATTGGGTTACACGCTCTGGTTCATCATCCATTAATTTCAAAGCAGTTAATGCAGAGGCTGCTAGTGGAGGTGAAATACCCACACTGTACAAGAAGCCTGGCGCTGAAAACTTTAAATGCTCAATGAGTGCTTTTTCTCCAGCAATATAGCCGCCACAGCTAGCGAGTGTTTTACTTAGTGTACCCATCCAAAGATCAACTTCATATCCATCAATACCAGCGTGTTCTTTGATTCCATGACCTTTTTCACCTAATACGCCAAGTGCATGAGCCTCATCCACCATCAAAAAGGCTTTATGTCTTTGTTTAATTTCAATAAAGCGTTTTAAGTCTGGATAATCACCATCCATACTGTAAATACCTTCAATGACAATTAATACGCGTTCATAATTTTTGCGTTGTTGAAAAAGTAGCTCATCCAGTGCTTGCCAATCATTATGTGGAAATGGCAAACGTGTTGCGCCAGAGAGTTGCCCACCTTGTACGATGCTATTGTGAATGAGTGAATCATGCAGGATTAAATCTTTAGGGCCAAATAAATACCCAATGGTAGTGACGTTTGTTGCATGACCACTTACAAAGACAATACTGTCATCTACATCATATAATTTAGCTAAAGCAATTTCCAGATCACGTTGTATCGGTCTTTCACCTGCTACGGGTCTACTTGCAGAAGCACTTGTACCATATTGATCTATAGCATTTTTTGCTGCCTCTGATACATCAGGATGCCCACATAAATCAAGATAATTGTA
Source organism: Thiotrichaceae bacterium (assembly GCA_026988095.1). Taxonomy (GTDB): domain Bacteria; phylum Pseudomonadota; class Gammaproteobacteria; order Thiotrichales; family Thiotrichaceae; genus Cocleimonas. The sequence goes on along the minus strand of JALSLX010000095.1, from coordinate 10,807 downwards.
GCTGGCGAAGTTAATATATTCTTCACCTGCAATACGAGTAACATTACTTGCAATGCCTTCATGTACTTTAAAAAACGGGCTAGGAACACCTAACTGCTTTCCACCTTCTTCTAAAATACGTATTTGCTGATAACCAGGGAATTTATCGAAGCGACAAAAATCATCAGAAATTTTTGAGTTACCTAATAAAGATTTACGAGATCTTGAGCCTTCTGATTTCCCTTCACCTTCAGCATTATTCAGTTGCGTTTCTGTAACTTTTTTTAGACGCTTTTCTAGCATTTTTTGCGCTAGCTGATCTTTTACAGAACCACTTAAACCGAACAGGTTTCCTTTTTTAGCTTGTGTCATCTTACAAGAATCTCTATTTACTACTTTCTTTCATGGCATCTTCAATAAGCTTTTTAGATAAAGTTTCTGCTTCATCTTGTGTCATTTTATCTGTATGCCCATGGCGTGATGCTGCGATTGAAATATTATCTTGATTATTATTGATGATATTTTCTTCGGCTTTATCACTTCCTTGTTCGACTCCTGAGTCAGATAACTGATCTGTAATTCGTTCAGCTATACGTTGGATATTTGCACCTTCAGTCAGAGCCATTACAGGAAGTTTTACACCAAATCGTTCTTCAATCGCAAGTACAAGCTCCATCCCCATCAGTGAATCCATGCCTAGGTCAAAAATAGATTGTTCGACATCCATTTTATCACGAGGTAAGCGTAGTATTTGTTCAACCTCATCTAATAATAAGTCCGTTACAAGTTCTTTAACCTCTGCATATCCCATATTTGCAATGAGAGTTTGAATATCTTCAAACTGATCACCATCGGATGTTTTGACCTGTCGCTTTAGCTCTTCATACTTTGCAGAACCGGCTGCAGGCATAACGCGTTGAATTACACCCCAATCTAAATCTATAACAGCGGCTCCTACTTTGTCACTCAACATAATTTTCTCGAGCATTTTAAGCGCTTGATTTGAATTTAATGCTTCACCACCTAAACGTGATTGTAATTGCTCTTTTGTTTCTTCGTTTCGTGCAAGATAACCAACATCAGATATAGCCCCCCATGCAGCGTAGTGCGCTGATAATCCTTGTGATTTACGATACGTTGCCAATGACTCTAAAAAGCTATTGGCAGCAACATAGTTAGCTTGCCCAGGATTACCCACAAAAGTTGTCGCTGAAGAATAAAGCACAAAGAAGTCTAAATCTGTTTCCAGCGTTGCTTCATGTAGATTCCATGCTCCTGTGATTTTTGGGTTCATGACATTGAGTATTTGTTGTTGCGTCATATTGCGTATTAAACTGTCATCTAAAACCATTGCAGCATGAACCACTCCTTTCAAAGGAGATATTTCACGATGGATTTCTGAAACCAATGACTGTATTGCTGACTTATCAGTAACATCGCATGCACGAGTGTAAACCTCTACGCCTTTATTTTTAAGTTCATCAATAATTAATTGTGACTCATCGCTAATTGATGCGCTTCGACTAATTAAAACTAATGAACGTGCTCCTTTTTCAACTAACCAACAAGCTGTTTTTAAACCAAAACCACTTAAACCACCTGTGACTAAATAACTACCGTCGGTATCACATCGTAGTTCTTCGTCTTGTTTGTGTAATGGTACTATTTCATCTGCTGGGATAGCATTCCCATTCATAAAGGAAACAATTACTTTGCCAACTTGTCGTGACTGTTGCATATATCTAAAGGCATCTTGGATACGTGATGCAGGGAAACTCCGATAAGGCATGGGACGTAAGCTCCCCTCATCAAATTGAGACATCATTTCTTTAAATAAACGATTTGCCAGCTCTGGTCGCTCAATCAGTAGTTGATCGGCATCTATGCCAAAATAAGATATATTATTACGGAAAGGTCTTAAACCAATTTTACTATTTTCATAAAAATCTCTTTTACCTAACTCTAAAAAGCGCCCAAAAGGTTTAAGTATTGCTAGATTTCTTGTGATTGCTTCGCCCGCCAGTGAGTTAAGAACAATATCTATACCTTCACCCTTTGTAATTTGCATAATATCATCAGCAAATGCAAGTGATCGAGAGTCCATAACATGGTCTGCGCCCATTAAGCGAACAAAGTCTCGCTTTTCATCGCTGCCGGCAGTAGCAAAAATCTCCGCACCACAAAAGCGTGCAAATTGAATAGCGGCAATACCAACACCACCTGCTGCACCATGAATAAGTATTTTTTCACCAGGTTGTATTTGGGCTAGATGCTTAAGTGCATAGTACACAGTAAAGAATGTTGTTGGAACTGTAGCAGCTTCTTCAAAGCCCCATGATTTGGGTTTATGTGTAATTGCTGTTGTTTGAGTAATAACACGTGAGCTAAAACAAGCTGGTGCAAAACCTAAAACGTCATCACCCTGTTTAAACTCTGACACTGCACTACCGACATTAACGACAGTCCCAGAAAGCTCCATACCTAGCGTTGGCCCTGCAAAGCCGCTCTCTACTGCCTCATCAGAAAGTAACCCCATTGCATACATCACATCACGAAAGTTTAAACCCGTTGCGTAAGGTTTAATTTCTATTTCATCTGCTTGTAAAAACTGTTCAGGAAGCTCTTTCCAGTAAAGGTTTTTCAATTGTCCTGGCGTACTAAATTGCAAACAATAGGGTTTTGCTAACTTTATGTTCTTGATAGTTTTATTATTAGAAGAATCATCAATATTCTTCTCTAAATCTATACGTTTCATGCGCATAACATGACGAACATCACCATTGAAAATAACTTCATTTTCAAGAGTAGTTGAATCAAAATCAGATAATAATTCGTTAATTAATAAACGAGCTGTTAGCTCTGAATCGAAACTGCCTTGTAGGTCAATAAGTCTGCAGTTAAGATCTGGGTGTTCATTCATGATTACTCTACCTAAACCCCACAATGCTGCTTGTGAGGGATTACTCTCAAAAGAGAAGGCTCGTTCATGATTAGAAACAACCGATCCACCCGATGTGATTAATGACAGTTGTGGTGAATCATCGTTTATTGTCAAAGCTTTAATAAGATCAACTGTACTAGCACAACGTTGATTTTGTAGCGTTAAACTACCAATATTATTTTCACTTAGTGCATCTGTGTGCCATTTAATTCCCATTAAATGGACAATATGATCACACTGAATATCTAATTTATTCAGTGTTTCTAAAACATGCTCAAAATGATCTTCATTTTCAGACTCATAATCATCAAAGTTGATAACAAAGTGCGTGGGGCCAAGTCTTTTATATGTATCTCCAGATTGAATAGTAACAATTCGATGACCGAGCTTAAGTAATGAAGCGTCTAATGAGTTAGCTAAACTACTAGAAATCTCGGATTCATCTTTCAATACCATCCAAGTTTGTTGTTTAGCATCTTTTTGAACCGAAACTACCGAGCTTTCACTTGGAATAAGTTCATCATTATGATTAGCAACAACCATAAATGCACCTGTATCAGCTTTCGCTTCAGGCTCTATTATCAGCTCTACTTGATCAAAACCTGTTTCCTTCAACGATGTACGCCATTCATTTGCACTCATTAATAAAGGAATAGGATTTTTATTTTCACAAGTATGAGCCCACCAATCTGATTGAAGCCCAAAAGTCATATCCATAAAACGATCTGATGGTCTTTCTAAAAGCAGTAATGCCCCTTTAGGAGAAAGCAGTTTCTTAATGTTATTTTGTACTTTAGATAAGTCATCTGAGTGATATAGAGTATTCGCAGCGATAACAATATCATAGCTTGAAAATGGTACTGTACTATCACCGTCTTCAATATCAAGGCTCAAATCTAATTGCGTTGTTTTTACAAAACTCCACCTTTCCAAGTCAAATGTTGCTTTACCCAACAATTCATCATCATGATGAATATAATCATAATCACACTGTTCTGCATTAAATACGGAGAGTATTAATTGGCTAATTTCAGTATCATTTGTACCCACTTCTAAAACGCGCAAACGCTTATTTTTAGGCCAGTCCCTAACAATCTCACTCAGCGTATCTCGTAACGCAAGGTTCATACTAATATTACTAGGAGATGCGCCATTCCAATGTTCTTGGATGCTACTCTTTTGAGAATATAATAAGGTTTCTGGTATTACTTTATGTTGTAAAACATCCACAAGATGTTTTCCACAACGCCCTAATAGCATTAATTCTGGCAAATATGCTGGTGCATCACCTAATACAGACAACCAAATATCTTCAGCTGCGGGCAAATCACACTCTGGAGCTAACCACCATTGATTATTTTTGAAAGTTGCAAGATCATCATCAACTAAAATCTCTAATAATCTAGATAATAGCGGTAGTTTTACAGACTCTATATGTGCTTGCTCTGCTAAAGACTCAAGTGTAAATTCATCACCTTTCGGGTTGAGTTGGTGTATTGCCTGCCAAGCAAAAACTGAAACCATTACATCGAATAGCGGTAAAACTTCTTGGTAATGCCTACTACGTAATAGCTCTTGTTCGTGTGACTTTAAGAAGTCTAAAGCATGAGAAACCAATGCTGCTGGTTCAGGAACAGATGATTTTTTACCTGCTACTAAGTGAGGCATTAGCAATGGTTCAAACTCATAACTTGCAGGAAGTGTTGAACTACTACGCGTTAATTGTACTCCACGAAAACGACAATCTATTAATTCCGCTAATACAGAACCTTTAGAGTCCAATAATAAATAATCCGCTAATACTGATTGAGGGCTTTGCTTAGTTATATTGACAGTGATATATGAAAGATCTTTCATACTCCTATAATGATAAAGCTTTCCCAATTGAACAGGGATAAGAGCAGCTTGGCTACCTTGCTCAATATCATCAGCAAAAATATCTACCAATATTTGGAAGCCCGCATCTAATAATGCAGGGTGTAGTTGATATTGACTCATATCACTATCTAATAATTCACTTGGTAATTTAAGTTTAGCCAAAGCAGACAAAGATGATGTCCATACTTGATCAACACCCTGAAAAGTTAAACCATAACTTAAACCGACAGATTCGGTTAACTGGTAATGGCCTGCTGATGTAATGGTTTTAACTGCATTTTTCACAATGGTATTAATTGCAACTTTACTAGGAACTTGTTTATTTGTATCACCCAATAAACGACCTACTACATTTTCAGTCCAAGGATTGTCGCTAAGGCGATCTCGACTGCTAATGATAAAACTGCCATCTTTTGCAAAGAGCTTAAAACGAATGATTTTGCTATGATCTAAAACTATAGGTGCTCTAATTTCAATATTTTCAATTTCCCATTGTTTCTTTTTCTTATCATCAACATTTTCTGAGCCAAACCAAACTTCCGATGCTGCTAAAGCCATTTCAACATAAGCTGCTGCAGGGAAAATTGCACCACCATCAACAACATGATCCCCTAAATAACTTAATAAACTGGTATCAATCTGATTTTCCCAACAGGCATCGTAGTCTTTAAGACGATAACCTAATAAAGGGTGTTCACGGTGTCTATTTACTAAATCACTTCCTTCGGCCGTTAAGTTATACCAATGCTTTTCTCGCTGCCAAGGATAATGTGGTAGTTTTATTGTTTTATAGTTTCTAGGGAATACATATTTATCGTCTAAAGAGCAACCCGCTAAATAACAGTTATAGAGTGAATTTAATAATGAGGTGATTGACTCGCTTTGACGCTTAATAGTTGGCAGTGCAAGTATTGAAAGTTCCTTCTCTCGACTACACTCATTCACATATGTTCGTAAAACTGGATGCGGTCCTATTTCTAGAAAAACTTGGTAGCCATCATTTAACAAATCATCCATTGCAGAAGCAAATAATACTGGCTGGCGAATATTATCCCACCAATAGTCACCACCTAAATTTTCACCCTCTAGTACCTTGCCTGTTACCGTTGAATAAAATGTACGGTTTGAATTATTTAATACTAGACCTTGTAATGATTGCTTAATTTCTTCTTCAACAGGATCCATCGCGGCACTGTGAAAAGCATAATCAAGATCTAATATACGATAAAAGATACTACGCTCTTCAAAATACTTTGAGAGTTTCTCTAAAGCATTTAATGAGCCTGATAACGTAATTGATTTAGGGCTATTAATGCCAGCAATACTAAGCTGTTCATCAAGTCCAAGTTTTTCTAGCACCGGTTTTACATCTTCGCTAGAGACACCAGCTGCAGCCATTCGACCTGCACCTTGTGTTTTACTTTGAGCATGACTACGCTGATAAATCACTCTGACAGCTTCTTCCAACCCCAACATACCAGCTGCCCAAGCCGCCGCCACCTCACCAACACTGTGCCCAATAACAGCAGTTGCAACAAGCCCTTTAGACTCTAAAACACGCATCACTCCAACCTGTAGAGCAAACAAAAGTGGTTGCGCAACCTCAGTTAATTGTAAGCGTGAATCTTCAGGCGATGCTTTAAATTCATCAATCAACGATATATCGTCATAAAGACTTAATATAGAATTTATCTCATCAACGGTTTCTTTAAATAGTGGTTCTGTTTTTAATAGTTCACATCCCATACCTTGCCATTGAGAACCATTGCCAGAAAAGACCAATGCAAGTTTTGTTGCCTTCATCGATGAATCTAGCTTGTTTGCTGCCGTTGCCCCGGAATGAATCTCGCCCAATGAATAAGCGTGTAAACACTCAACAACGTCATGCAATTCTTCTGAATGAACCGCTAAACCATGGCTCAACTGTTGGCGTTTAGTATATGTAGTCCATGCCACATCCTCATAACAAACGTCATCTTGTTGAAGTAGATCACGATATTGCCCAGCCATAGCACGTAATGCGCTAGTACTATTAGCTGATAAAAATAGTGGTGCATCTGTAGATTGATTAACAGTTTCTGGGGTAATAGATGTAGGTTTAGGTGTATATTCTTCAACTATCGCGTGTGCATTAGCCCCCCCAAAACCGAATGAGTTAATTCCCATCAATAGAGGCTTACTATTATCATCAAGTGGAGTTAATTCTGTTACAACAGATAATTTATCACCCTCAAAATCGATATGAGGGTTAGGTTCCTCGAAATGTAATGACGGTGGAATAGCTCTATTTTTCAAGCTCATTACTACTTTTAAAAGCCCTGCCATTCCTGATGCAGTTTCAAGATGACCCAGATTTGTTTTCGCAGAACCTATAGGCAAGGGAGTTTTACGAGGACGTCCTAGTACTTTTGCCAGCGCTCCTGCTTCAAGAGGATCTCCTACCGCTGTGCCTGTTCCGTGAGCTTCTAAATAGCTTAAATCATCTGGGTGTATACCCGCTCGATCATAAACACTTTTTAATAAACTTGCTTGTCCCTCTGTACTAGGTAATGTAATGCCATTTGTTCTACCATCACTATTAATCCCCGTATCAATAATAACTGCATGAATGGGATCACCATCCCTTTCTGCATCTTCCAAAGGTTTAAGATACAAAACTGCTGAGCCTTCAGAACGCACATAACCATCACCACTAGCATCAAATGCACGACAGCGCCCTCTTGGTGACAGCATCGATGCTTTTGAAAACCCAACAAAACCAAATGGGTGCAATAACATATTCACACCACCCGTTATGGCAGTAGATGCATCACCGTTCCAAATAGCATTACAGGCTTGATGCAACGCAACAAGCGATGATGAACAAGCAGTATCAACAGATACACTTGGGCCATGAAGATCAAAAATATATGAGATACGATTAGAAGCAATACTGGCGGTATTACCAGTCATTGAGTATGGATCTAAAGAACTTAAATCATCCATCCGTCTATGTGCATAGTCAGTACTGGCAATACCGATATATACTGCACAATCAGAACCAGCAAGTGAGCCTGGGATTTGCTGCCCATCTTCCAATGCTTCCCATGTTAATTCTAGTAACAAGCGTTGTTGAGGATCCATCTGCGCAGCTTCACGCGGAGAAATCCCAAAAAAACTAGCATCAAACTCATCAACTTGCGGAAGTACTCCCGCAGAAAACGTATAACTTTTACCCGGTTCTTTTTTATCTGGATGATGATAAAAATTAGTCCCCCAGCGCTCAGAGCTAACCTCTGTGACTAAATCCTTACCCTTTTTTAAAACATCCCAGTAAGCGTCTGGAGAATTTGCTTCTCCTGGAAATCGGCAAGCCATACCGACTATAGCAATCTTCTTTTTTTGATTTGACAAAGAATTATCCTTGGAAAATATCACAGAAAAATTTATCAGTGGAATTCTACACGATTATACCGTGTCTGTACTACTTTTGATGGGCTAGATACGCCTATCAACTATGTTAGTCATATAAATGACTAATTAGTTTATTTTTAATTGCAAGAATACCCACTAGACTGCAAGATACGCACATTCAAAACACCTAGAAATATTTTATGACTGCTTTTATTCCGCCCTTTCCGAAAAGGCACAAAAAAGAAATAAACCCTTTTCAAGCACTCTATTACGCAAAAAATGACTTACTATCACTCTGGGATGAAGATGCTTTTAGTGATGAATTCATGTCGCAAAAAATTCTCAAACAATATGTCTTTGTAGCAAACTCACCTGACACTATTCGCTATGTCATGGTTGAAAATAAAGACAACTACGAACGTAAATCCCCCCAAATGAAACGCGCCCTAGAGCCGTTACTTGGCGATGGTCTATTTATTAGCGATGGAAAAACATGGGCATCTCGTCGTAAAATACAAACTCCATTATTTGATCATGCCCATATAAAAATGTTTACCAAGGTAATGATTTCTACCATTTCAGAAATGGCTGATGATTGGAAATCACAAGGTGATGGAGCGAAAATAAGCGTGCACACTGAAATGGGCAAGCTTGCTGCAGAAATTATTGCCCGCACCCTCTTTGGTGAAAAGTTAGGTTCTGAAAACAGTACCGCCGTAGTTAATGCTTTTGCTGACTATCAATCCGTCGTAAAACAAATGGCTTTGAGCAATTTTTTAGGATTACCCGACTGGTTTCCAAATGTGAATGGGAAAATCGGAAAAGCACGAAAAGCTGCGAAAACTATTCATAACGCTGTAGATGCAATTATTGCAAAAGCTGAAAAAGAAGGACATGAAGGCACTCTAGTTGCTGAGTTTATAAAAGCCAATCAATCCGAAAATGGTCTCGACACTATGACGCGTAAGCAAATTAGAAATGAAATTATTGTACTTTTCATGGCTGGTCACGAGACCACCGCTAATGTCTTAGCTTGGACTTGGTATCTTATCTCGCAAGCTCCTGATGTAGAAAGTAAACTTCACAAAGAATTGGACAGTGTTCTCAATGGAAGAACACCTCAAATGGAGGATATAGAGAACCTAAAATACACTCGAGCCATATTAGACGAGACGATGAGACTCTACCCTCCTGTTCCTATCTTATCTCGCCAAGCACTAAAAGAAGATAAAATCCGTGGCAAGAAAATACCGGCGGGGTCTTTGATGTTGGTCGTTCCGTGGCTCATTCAACGCCATAAAAAATACTGGAAAAACCCTGATAGTTTTATACCAGAACGATTCATGCCCGATGCAGAAAAACCCATAAAATTCACCTACATCCCATTCAGTGCTGGGCCACGTGTTTGTCTTGCTAAAAACTTTGGGCTGACTGAATCCGTACTCGCTATTGCGCTACTCGCACAAAAATTCAAGCTATCTCTAGCGCCAGATACCACTGTCGTACATGAGTGTCGTTTGACTTTACGCCCTAAAGGCAACTTACCCATGAATTTAACACTAAGATAAGTTCATTGATTGACACAAGCATATTAGAGCAATAGTTAATCCTCTGATACTTTCTCTAACAAGCTATGTGTCAATCGATGAGCAGGGCTAACTGCCGTTATCTTGCCTTGAACATGACCACCAGAAAGCATCAAATCACCCACTAAGTCTAAAATACGATGCCTAACATATTCATCGGGCATTCTTAACCCACCTTTGTTAAGGACTTTATCTCCTTTAACCACCACAACTGCAGATGATGTATTCGCACCCAAACAAATAGGGTCTTTTGAGAAGCGTGTAAGTTGTGCAAGCATTCCATTTTTTAAACGCCCAAACGTGCGTGCAGCACTAATTTGTTCTGAAAATATTTCAGGAGTCATTTCACCACGCCAGTTCAATCGACCTATTTTTTTTAATGAGATTGTTACATCGATATATAAGGACTTTGACGGCTCAATTTTTATTATTTTCCCCTCTTCCTTAACCTCATAATTTTTTGTGATTTGAATTATTTTTTGTGAGGTGTTTTGTCTGCTGACACCTACACTATTCATTTGCTCTACAAAAGCAACAGAACTACCATCCATAATCGGCAACTCAGTCCCATTGACTTCAACTAATGCATTATCAATCCCACAAGCATAAAAGGCAGCCATCAAATGTTCTATAGTTCTGATATGCACACCATTTTCAGAAGAAACAATACAAGTACAAAGTGGTAATTTTTTGGTGTTTTTCCAATGCGCAAGTACAGTCGTGTTTTTACCTGCTTTATCGATACGCTTAAATTGAATCCCCGTATTAACATCCGCCGGATATATCGTAATCTGCGTGCGCTTGCCCGTGTGCAACCCTCTTCCTTTAAATGATACTGGTTGCTTTATCGTTCCTTGCAATGTTATTAATGCTGAATCTTTCTGTGAATTCAAAACATATCTACCGCTTTCATCATAACAAAAACTTCTTTTAGAGCCGTTCCATTGGTACTTGAAAAATAGATAGGATATTGTTCCCCACCAAACTTCTTCTTATGACCAAAATTACCTTTAAAGGGATATAAAAAATT
>JALSLX010000094.1 GCA_026988095.1 Thiotrichaceae bacterium | reverse complement strand
ACACATCAGCCAGCGCTATAGATTCAGCCTACCAAGCGCTAGGCGTATCAAAAGATAATACAGACGCAGAAATCAAAAAAGCCTACCGCCGTTTAGTGCGCGAATACCACCCTGATAAACTTATGGGCCAAGGTTTGCCAGAAGCAATGATAAAAGAAGCCACAGAAAGATCCCAAGAAATACAAACTGCCTATGATTTGATTAAGAAATCTCGTGGCGTGAAATAAAAAGACTATTTTTTGCCACGGAACCCACGGAAGGACACGAAAAAAGAAAATTTAAGTACAAAACATCGAAAAACAGGGGGGGTGGCTATATAAGAAGGTCACTTTTGATCACTTTATATAGCCACCCCCCCTCTTTTTCGACGATTTGTAATTTAATCTATTAAAAAATCAAAACCCCAAGCAATAACGGATCAGAAAGAAGGTTGTTTGAACGTAGCGAATTCTCTTCTTTCCCGTTATTTCCTCACCGTAAGTAAAACTATGACGTTGTGAAGTGAAATGGCATTTCTTTGGTTACTTTCTTGCTGCCGTAAGCAAGAAAGTAACTCGTAGCCTGTAACAATGATCAGAGGAGAGAGACACAGCCCGCCAGCTACGAAAACAGTTACTCGAAAGCTAAAAAAAACCTCTCCCGAAGGGAAAGGGAACTATTACTGACCCCAAAAGTATTTACCTGAAGTTTTGAAATTCTGAATAAATAGCTCGTCATTCTGGTGACTACCAGAATCAATTTGAAAACTGGCACTATGCTTCAGCGATGGATACTGGCATCCGCCAGTATGACGACATCGAAACTAAAAACACCTTAGGGACGATTAATACAGACAAAAGAATCACAAGTTATCCACAGCTTGTAGCACTATCTACCCAATTAAAAAAAGAATAAACTCCCCCTCATGTCTGCAATCCTAATACCCCAAGAAAACGATGAACTCCAACATCTAAAAGTCCCCCCCCATTCTATTGAGGCTGAACAATCTGTCCTCGGTGGATTAATGCTCGAAAACCGCGCATGGGATAAGGTCGCTGATGTTGTCACAGAGCATGATTTTTATCGTCAAGATCACCGCCTGATCTTTCGCTCTATCGCCACACTAGCGAATGAAAATGAGCCACTTGATATTATTACACTCTCTGAATGGCTAAAAGACCGTGACGAATTAGAAAATGCAGGGGGCTTAGCTTATTTAGGCACTTTAGCCAAAGACACGCCAAGTGCGGCTAACATCAAAGCTTATGCCGACATCGTGCGTGAAAAGTCGGTATTACGCCAACTGATTAGCATCGGTTCTGAAATTGCAGATGAAGCCTTCAATTCTGGTGAACGCCCCAGTAAAGAGTTGCTGGATGAAGCTGAACGCAAAGTTTTTGAAATCGCCGAACAAGGCAACCGCTCAAAAGATTTTAAAGGCATTAAAGACCTACTAAAAACAACGCTTGATCAAATTCATGAGCTGAGTAAATCTGATGCCACCATCACGGGTGCGGAAACAGGTTATTCCGAACTGGATGATATGACATCTGGCTTACAAAAAGGTGATCTTATTATTGTGGCTGGTCGCCCATCGATGGGTAAAACAACCTTCTCAATGAATTTAGCAGAATTTATTGCGGTAAATGACAAAAAACCTGTGGCTATATTCAGTATGGAAATGCCCGCCGAGCAACTCATACTAAGAATGTTTGCTTCTATGGGACGTGTACCGCTCAATGATATTCGTACTGGTAAAATCCGTGAAGAAGACTGGCCACGTATCGGCATGGCAGTTAAAACCTTCGGTGAAACAAAATTATTTATCGATGATACAGCGGCAATGTCGCCCACCGAGGTTCGTGCAAAGTGCCGCCGCTTGGCGCGTGAACATGGTCAGTTAGGTGTAGTCGTACTTGATTACATACAGTTAATGCAAATCAGTGGAAAATCCGACAACCGTGCAGCTGAAATCTCAGAAATATCACGATCTTTAAAAGCTTTAGCGAAAGAAATGGAATGCCCTGTTATTGCACTCTCACAGTTAAACCGTAGTTTGGAGCAACGCCCTAATAAACGCCCAATCATGTCAGACTTACGTGAATCAGGCGCTATTGAGCAGGACGCTGACGTGATTATGTTTATCTATCGTGATGAAGTTTATAACGAAGATACACCCGATAAAGGCATGGCTGAAGTTATTATAGGCAAACAAAGAAACGGCGCAATCGGCAAGATTAGATTAACATTTACGGGTAAATACACCCGTTTTGATAACTATATGCCGGATGTATACGCTCCCGAACACTAGGTAGAGGGGACTGCACAGCTTACCTTTAACTTGCGCCATTTCTTCGTTAGAAAAAAATCACTTACCCTTGTAAGCTCATTTTTCCTGCCTTGAACTGACGCAAGTTAAAGCCAATCTGAGCAGTCATTGAGATTGTGGAATATTTATTATCTGTGTAATTTTTTCAACTGCGGATATAATAAAACACATGAAACGTTCATCCCGCATTACCATCCACCCCGAAGCTTTACAGCATAATTTAAAGCGTGCCAAACAAGTTGCACCCAACTCCAAAACCTTAGCGGTAATTAAAGCAGATGCTTATGGGCATGGATCAGTTGCAACTGCTGGCATTTTGCATCAAATTGCTGATGGCTTTGCGGTATCGTGTCTACCCGAGGCGATTGAACTGCGTGAAGCTAAAATCAGCAAACCTATTACCGTTTTGCAGGGCCACCAAAGTGTGGATGATTTACGTATTGCCGCACGCCATAATCTACGATTAACTGTGCATGATGATCGCCAGCTAAGTCTACTTGATCAGTATTCACACAACACTTCTGACAATACCAATAACGGTTTTGATCTCAATATAAAAATAGATACAGGTATGCACCGCTTAGGTTTTCAACCTGAACGTACGGCTGAGCTTTATCAAAAATTAAGTCATCACCCGCTCGTAAACGCCGATTCATTAATGCTAATGACTCATCTATCCTGTGCGGACGAGCTTGATAAAGAAAACACAAAGCAACAATTAGACTGCTTTACTGATGCCACAAAAAATATATCACCCCCTACTGCCATAGCTAAAAGCATTGCCAATTCTGCAGGTATTCTTGGCTGGGAAGATAGCCATGCCGAATGGATTCGCCCAGGTATTATGCTTTATGGTAGCTCCCCGTTTGCAAATAACCATCGTGATGAACATTCATTAAAAGCCGCCATGACCTTACAAGCGCCTATTATTGCTGTTCATGATCTAAAGCAAGGCGATAGCATTGGTTATGGTGCAAGCTGGCAATGTCCGCATGACATGAGCGTTGCTGTTATCGCCTGTGGTTATGCAGACGGTTATCCTCGCCATGCAAGAACGGGGACACCTGTTTGGATTAATGGCGATGAAGCACAACTACTTGGGCGTGTTTCTATGGATATGATTGTGATAGACATTGATAAACGAGAAAAAGGGACTATCCAAGTCGGTGACTTAGCGGAATTATGGGGAGAAAACCTGAGCGTAGATATTGTTGCCCAACATGCCGAAACAATTGCCTATGAATTGCTGTGTAATGCAGGGATAGCTTGCGAAAAATCAGCTTATTTCTAGTTTTTATTATACCCTCCTAATGGATTGTCGTCGAGATGCTCAAACATGGTCTCCCGGCTCGATGATTTGTATCAATTTTCACTAAAAAACAACAAAGACGAAGGAAGCTGATCTAACGATTTATCAATAATACGGAACTTATTGAGTAATAATTCATCAGAGAAAATGTAACTTATAAAAATGGAGAAGGGACAGATGAAAACAACATTTAAAACCGTTAATAAATCACTATTAACAACAGGGCTAATTGCGGCAACACTATCATCAAGCGTTTTTCTAAGCGGTTGTGGCGCTGCAAGTAATGAACAAACACATACTATCGCTGGTTCAGTTCTTGGTGGTGTTATTGGTCGTCAGTTTGGTAGCGGCGATGGTCGTGATGTAATGACTGTTCTCGGTGCTGTGGTTGGCGGCATGATAGGTGGAAACATGGGCCGCGGGCTTGACCGTCAAGATCAACAGCGTGTTAACCAAACATTAGACACAGCTCCAAATTACCAAAAAGTAGCATGGAACAATCCAAACACAAATACACAATACGAATTTACCCCCGTAAATGGTGCTGGGCAGCAATGTCGTGACTATGTGATGGATGCGTGGATTGACGGACGTATGCAACAAGTAAAGGGACGTGCTTGTAAGAACGATCAGGGACAGTGGGTTAATGCGAGCTAATCGTATAACTCACTAATTGCTAAAACTTAGGGGGCTTCGGCCTCCTTTTTGCTTTTGAAGGCTCCCTAAAGAGCCCAAAAGTACACAGGGTCTTCGCAAAGCGAAATCCTGTGGGGGTCGAAGCGAAGTGCGGTGATGGTGCGAAGTAATCTTATAGCTATTCAAAAAATCCCGATAAAAACATTCGGGAATAACGAGAATAATTTACCCCAACAACAAACTATCATCACTCAATTCTTCGCCCTGCTGATTCTTCTTAAACAAATCTAGCAAATCAACAACGGTTAAGCCTTTACGTTCATCACCCTTTACATCAAAAACGATTTTACCCTCATGGAGCATAATTGTGCGTGTCCCTACTTCTAAGGCTTGTTGCATGCTGTGTGTCACCATCAGTGAGGTAAGCTTGTTTTCTTCGATGATTTGACAGGTTAAGTCGATAACAAAAGCAGCAGTTTTTGGGTCTAGCGCTGCGGTGTGCTCATCTAGTAACAGTATTTTAGCGGGCTGTAGCGATGACATAAGCAGGCTGATTGCTTGTCGTTGCCCACCTGATAATAATCCCATTTTATCTTTTAATCGATTCTCTAAACCTAAACCTAAGCGTGATAACTGCTTTTTGAAAATCTCTCGATTACTACTATTAAGAGCTGAGCCAAACCCTTTAGGCTTGCCTCGATACCAAGCTAGTGCCATGTTCTCTTCAATGCTTAAGTTCTCACAGCTTCCTGCTAATGGGTCTTGGAAAACGCGCGCTATGAGTTTTGCTCGTTCTGCGGTTGACCATTTTGTGACATCTTGATCACCCACTTGAATTTTTCCGCTAGTAGGCAGTGTCTCGCCACTGAGGGTATTGAGTAATGTTGATTTCCCCGAGCCATTACTGCCAATCACGGTTACAAACTCACCTTCTTGAATATCTAGGCTTATACCTCTAACAGCGCGAGTTTCAAGTGGTGTGCCTTCACCAAACGTTACGTGAATATTATCTAAGCTGATCATGATTTATTCCTCATTGTTTCTTCGATGAAGAAAACCGAGCGCTAAGGTTTGCTTTTAGCTTGGGTGCGACTATGGCAAATGCGACCAGCACTGCCGTAACTAAATTTAAGTCCTGCGCTTTTAAACCAATAAAATCTGCATTCAAAGCTAGCGCGATTGCAAAACGATAAAGTATTGAACCCACCACACAGGCAACCAAAGCCAAGAACATGGTTTTGGGCGTGATAATCGCCTCACCACCAATTACCGATGCCAAGCCGATAACAATCACACCAACACCCATCGTGATGTCTGCACTGCCTTGGCTTTGTGCGAATAAGCTACCAGCCAAGCCGACCAGTCCATTAGAAACAGCAACACCCAAAATAATCATACGGTCAGTATTAATACCCTGAGCGCGCGCCATACGAGCATTCGCGCCTGTTGCTCGCATAGCTAACCCAGGTTGTGAATTCAAAAACTTAAGTAAGAAGAAGAACATGATCAACACAACCACAGAAAACGCTAATGGTGTTGCCCAGTAATAAGGCATTCCCCATGATTCGGTTGGTGTCAGCACCGTGGTTTCACCTAATAGCGCAACATTAGGTTTGCCCATAATGCGTAGATTAATCGAATACAGAGCAATCATGGTTAAGATAGATGCCAACAGGTTGAGAATCCCCAGCTTGGTATTCATCCAGGCCGTAACAACACCCGCCATCATCCCTGCGCCAAAAGCAGCAATGGTTGCCAACCAAGGGTTCACACCTGAAACAATCATAATCGCGCTGACGGCTGCGCCTAATGGAAAGCTTCCATCGACGGTTAAATCAGGGAATTCAAGAATTCGGAAAGTCATAAAAACACCGAAAGCGACCAGTGCAAAGACCAAGCCGCTCTCAAGTGCGCCAAGCGCTGCGATTGTTGACATAAATTAGACCTTTATAGGTAAGTACTAACTCAAAACAACCTAAAAGTAAAACCACCCCCCCTCTTTTTCGATGATTTGTGTTTTTTACTTACAAATCATCGAAAAAGAGGGGGGGTGGTCTATGTTTAAAGCTGTTTTTGATTTTAATTCAGTAAAAATTAGCTTTTTTCTTTCTCTGCCGCTTCGCGCTCAGCTTTAGTCATGGTTTGCACCACGTCTTTCGCTCTCATGATTAGCGCTTCAGATAAACTCACGCCCATTAGCTCTGCAGAATCAGGGTTTACATAAAGCTCAGTCTTAGCAACGCCTTCTGGCTTAATATCGCCTGCTTTTTTACCGTTTAAGATCTGCACAACCATCTTGCCAGTTTGGCGACCTAAGTCATAATAGTTAAAGCCTTCTGCCGCGATTGCGCCGCGCTTAACCGAATCTGTATCTGCAGAAATCACTGGAATTTTAGCTTCTATTGCTACTTTAATAACCGCTTCAAAAGCCGAAACTACCGTGTTATCAGTCGGCACATAAATCACATCAACTTTACCCACTAAAGAGCGTGCAGCTGCAAGTACGTCTGATGATTTTGGCGCTCCTGCTTCAACAACTGTCATGCCATGCTCTGGTGCGTAGATATTTACCAAACCAACTAATGTTACTGAATTTGATTCACCTGGGTTAAAAATAACACCAATCTTTTTTGCATCGGGTACGATACTTTTAACCAATGCCATATGGCTATTGATCGGAGATAAATCAGATACACCTGTGATGTTGCCACCATTAGCTTTATCCATAGATTTTACTAATTTTGCACCAACAGGGTCAGTCACTGCTGAGAACACTTGCTGAATATTACGAGCCGATGAAGCTAATGCTTGTGCTGATGGCGTTGCGATACCAACCACAACATCAGGATTGTCACCCGCAAACTTCTTAGCGATTTGAGCAGCCGTTGCTGGCGCGCCCTGTGCACTTTCAAAAGACCATTTTAAATTTTTACCCTCGACAAAACCTGCAGCGGCTAATTCATCTTTTACACCTTTTGTAGCTGCATCTAATGCAGGGTGTTCAACGATTTGGGTAATCGCAACGTGTTTTTGGTCTGCATTTGCTGTGCTTGTTGTTAATGGCAATAGAACACTTGCTGATACTAAAAGTGTTATTAATGAACGTCTTGTAAAGTTCATAGGGACTCCTCTTATGTTATTGTAAGTTACTCGTTTAGAATAGCTCAAATAATTCAATTCGTACTGATTTTTTATGACTATTCGTTACATTCGTTTGACTTATCCGTATTAAAAGCTAAACAGTTAACTCACTAAAAGTAGCATAAATAGGAGGGGTGTGGTTTATTACGTCTTTTATAAAAACATTACAACATTCAATGACCTCATCCCTCTCTTACAAAGAAATTCTCCAGCAGAGTAATCAAGACTTACAACTAGAATTTGAAAACAATGCTGATATCTCATCCATCTTAAAAAAACGCAGTGAAACCATAGATAGTTTACTGCAAGAAATGTGGAATAAAACAGGTATAGATAAAACGTTTGATGTGGCCCTAGTTGCAGTAGGTGGCTACGGGCGTGAAGAGATGCACCCAGCCTCTGATGTGGATTTACTTATTTTATTAAGCGATGAACCGGATGCAAAAGTACAGGAGCAACTTTCTGATTTTGTAACTATTCTTTGGGATCTGGGTTTAGAAATAGGTCATAGTGTAAGAACCTTAGATGAATGTGTTATTGAAGCTGAAAAAGACCTAACCGTTATCACTAATTTAATAGAGTCACGCTATATATGTGGAGCACGCTCTTTGTTTGATAAACTTAAACTGAGTATTTCTAAGGATAAAATATGGAGCAGTGCCGAATTTTTTGAAGCTAAAATTGAAGAACAATCTAATCGCTACAAACGCTTTGGTGATACGGCCTACCGTGTTGAACCCAACTTAAAAGAAGGGCCAGGCGGGTTACGGGATTTACAAACAATTGGCTGGATTTTCTTACGTGAATACGGTGTTAGATCCCTTAAAAAGTTAAGCTCTACTGAAGAAGTAGATCTTTTAAACCCTGATGAATATCAAGCCTTAATTGAAGCTCGTGATTTTTTATGGAAGGTACGTTTTTCCTTGCATCAAATTACTGGGAGAAAAACAGATCGTTTGCTGTTTGACCACCAACGACCTTTAGCACACAGTTTTGGCTTCACCAATGATGAGCATAATGAATCCATTGAATCCTTTATGCAGCTTTACTATCGCAATATTACTGAACTTGAAAGGCTCAACGAGGTATTACTGGGATTGCTACGTGAACATATTTTACAAAGCAACCAAATAGCACCTACCCCTATTAATAACTATTACAATAATCATAATGGCTATCTAGAACTCGCACAAGATGACCTCTTTACAACTCAGCCCCACACCCTTTTGGAAGTTTTCCACATTATGCAAAACTTACCAGAAGTTAAAGGGTTAACCCCTAAAACACTACGTAACTTACGCCAAAACTTACACCTAATAAATGATGAGTTTAGAAACAACTCCCATCATAAACAGATTTTTATCAATATCATGTCAGAGTCACAAGGTGTTACTTTTGCATTAAGGCGCATGAATCGCTATGGCGTGTTAGCAGCCTATATTCCCGCTTTTTCTAATATCGTTGGGCGTATGCAATATGATCTTTTTCATGCTTATACGGTGGATGACCATACTTTAAATGTGGTGCGTAATATTCGACGCTTAGGTACAGATAAAGGAAAGCAAGAACTTCCCTTTTGTTCCAAAATTTTTACCACATTACACAAGCCAATGCTGCTATGTCTTGCAGGCTTATTTCATGATATTGCTAAAGGTCGTGGTGGAAGTCATTCAGAAAAAGGCGCTATTGATGCACTTGAGTTTTGTCTAGCGCATGAGCTTAGTGAGCATGACGCTAAAACAGTCAGTTGGCTGGTTGAACAACATCTACTTTTAAGTAGTGTAGCGCAACGCAAAGACCTCTCTGACCCTCAAGTGATTAAAACTGTTGCTGATAGTTTGCTTACACAAGAGCGTTTAGATTATTTATATCTCCTTACTATTTGTGATATTCGTGGCACTAATCCAACCTTGTTAAATAGCTGGAAACATTCGTTATTAAAAGACCTTTATCGAGCAACAAGGGCTTATCTACAAAACGGCTCACTCGACATTAAGAGCAGTAAAAAACTCATCCAGCAAAAGAAAGACACTGTTCAAAAGCAGTTACAAAAAAGAGGGATTAGCAACGAAATTTGCCAGAACTTCTGGCAACGTTTTGGAGATCGTTATATTTTACAAAACACGGTTGAATCATTGGCTTGGCATATTGATGAAATATCAAAAGAAACTCACTCTGATAGTATTGTGAAAATCAGCAGTAGTGAAAATAAAAACAGTACCCTTTTATTTATTTTTTCCCCTGATCAATCTGATATTTTCACCCGAATAACTGCAGCTATTGAGCAACGCCAACTTAGCGTAGTTGCTGCACGTATTATGTCTAGCAATGATGGCTATGTGCTTGATACTTTCAATCTCCTCACAAGTGAGGGAATGCCTTTAGAAAATCACAATGACAAAGAACAACTCATATTATCTGTTGAAAAAAACCTAAAGCAAAAAACGCTTTCTTATAACTTTAATCAACACAGACAACCACGACAACTAAAGCATTTTGAAACACAAACGAGAGTGCTCTTTGATGAAGATGATTCACGTAATCAAACCGTAATATCGATTAGAACAGCCGATAGTGCTGGATTATTAACGCGTA
>JALSLX010000093.1 GCA_026988095.1 Thiotrichaceae bacterium | reverse complement strand
AGGCTTAAAAATGTAAGCATTAAGGTCAAAATAGAACAAATTTAGCGATTGATCCGATATTTTTTAAAAATATGGCTCAATTATCAGAGTAACTTGGGAAATGAAACTTCATGCAAAGGTCTCTATTTATTTTATAATGATTAACTATGCACCAACATAAGGTAAATATTCAGCTTCCCATGCATTTTCTTGAATTAGTTTATTTAAGTTCATATGCTCAATGTCTTTTAAGGCTGCTATTTTTTCTCTTATAGCTATGTCTAGTACACGTTTAGTAATATACATACTCACAGATTGTAAATCTGAAATTGGAGGGTATATTTTTTTATCATTAATATAGTTTTCAGTAGTGTAGTCAGCTAGGGCGTAAGCAGATTCTATAATCATTGAATCTGTGATTTTAGTGCATTCTCCTAAAACGCTTGCGAATCCTAAGCCTGGAAAAATAAAGGCATTATTGCCTTGTCCGATAATGTAAGTCTCATTATTACTAACAACATCTGGGAAAGGACTACCCGAGGCGACAATAGCTCTGCCCGAACCTTTGTTTGTACACCATTTATAAATGTCTTTTGGAATAGCTTCTACATTTGAGGTTGGGTTGGATAAAGGAAATATAACAGGTATGTCATTGTTTTCTGCCATAGCTTCAATGACATCTTGAGTAAATAGCCCTGAAACTCCCGTTAAGCCTAATAATATACTTGGTTTTGCTTGTTTGGTAACTTCTAATAAAGAGGGTATATCTCCATCAATTTCCCAGTCTTGGTAGGTTTCCTTGAATTGCATAATGGGTTTTTTGTATGCATCTGGGCTTATACCTTCAACCACCAAACCAAATTCATCAACAATGAACATTTGTTTGCGAGCTTGTTCTCGCGTTAAACCTTCACGTACTAAACCATCTTGAATTATTTTTGCTACACCTACGCCACCAGCACCAGCACCAACAACTACGATGTGCTGATCTTTTAGTGCTTCACCTTTTATTTTGCAGGCACTTAATAGACCTGCTAGAACCACTGCACCAGTACCTTGGATATCATCATTAAAACTTGGTAATTTATTTTTGTAGCGCTCTAATACAGCAAAGGCTACATCTTTAGCAAAATCTTCCCATTGGATGATAGCTTTTGGCCAGCGTTTTTTTACCGCTTCTACAAATTGGTCTAATATTTTAAAGTAGGCATCTCCGCTAAGGCGTTTTTTACGTACACCTAAATACCCAGAATCAGAACGTAAATCTTCACGGTCAGTACCTACATCTAAGTTAACTGCAAGTGTATTAAACGGACTTAAACCACCTCCAGCAGTGTAGAGAGCAAGTTTACCAATACTAATAGCAAGACCACCATGCCCTTGATCACCAATCCCTAAAATTGCCGATGAGTCTGTTGCTACGATCATTCGAACATCATTCCACGGATAGTTATTGACAATACTATCAGCGCGAACAATATTATCAGCCGTAAAGGTTAGTCCACGTGGTGAACGATACAGTGAACTGTATTGTTGTACTGCCTTGCCTACGGTAGGGGTGTAAATAATAGGCATCATTTCTTCAAGATATTTTGAAATGAGGGCATAAAACAAGACTTCATTACGTTCTTGTACTGCACGTAAAAACTGATATTTAGCAATATCTGATGTTTGATCGCTATAACCGTTATAAAGTCGTGTCACTTGCTCTTCAAGACTGACAACAACAGGAGGTAATAATCCTTCAAAACCAAAATCAATACGTTCTTTCTCGGTAAAAGCAGTGCCTTTATTGAGTGCTGTTAAGCGTAATATCTCAATACCTCTTGAATAAACTTCAAGATATTTTTGATTGTTACTATCAGTTTTTAAATCAAAAAAAGGGCTAAGAGCTTGGGTGTTAGTAGTCATTGTAGTTGTTTCTTCTTAACTCGGTAGGTATGTAGGAGAGGCTCTGTATAGCCATTGGGTTGTGAACATCCTTTGAGTGCTAAATCAAGTGCTGCCTGAAAAGCAATACCTGTATAACTTGGCGCCATAGGAGTATATAACGGGTCATCCTTATTTTGTTCATCAACAAACATTGCCATTCTTTTAAAAGAATCAATAATTTGTTCTTTTGTACAAAGGCCATGATGAAGCCAATTGGCAATGATTTGGCTAGATATTCTTAATGTGGCTCTATCTTCCATTAGCTCCACATGATGAGAGTCAGGAACTTTAGAACATCCAATCCCTTGATCAATCCAACGAACCACATAACCTAAAATACTTTGGGCATTATTATCAATACATTCGGTAATTTCTTCACTGAATTTTTTATGGTTTTCTATTCTTGATTTTGGTGCAAGTGGTATGGTTAAAATATCATCAAGGTTGGCAGGTACACGATGCGCAAGTTCATTTTGAACGTGTGCGACATTAATTTGGTGGTAATGCATAACATGTAAAGTCGCAGCTGTAGGTGAGGGCACCCATGCACAATTAGCGCCTGCGAGTGGATGTTGAATTTTATCTTTAAGCATATCTGCCATTAAATCAGGCATCGCCCACATACCTTTACCAATTTGGGCTTTACCGGGTAATCCACATTTGATACCAATGTCTACGTTCCAGTTTTCATAGGCTTTTATCCAAGGCTGATTTTTTATTTCTGATTTAGGTAAAAATGCCCCCGCTTCCATACTAGTGTGGATTTCATCTCCGGTGCGATCTAAAAAGCCCGTATTTATAAAAATCAAACGTTTTTTAGCTTGTCGTATACATTCTTTAAGGTTTACCGTTGTGCGACGCTCTTCATCCATGATGCCTATTTTCATGGTATTTTTAGGTAGCCCTAATGCTTCTTCAATTCTGCAAAATAAGTCAACTGTAAAACGTACTTCATCCGGACCATGCATTTTAGGTTTAACGATGTACATACTATTGTTTTTAGAGTTCTTATATGGGCTATTACCATGATAGTCATGCATAAAAGCAAGTGCTGTAATCATGCCATCAAGAATACCTTCTGGAATATTTTCACCGTTAAATTTAACGGCATCAATCGTCATTAGGTGCCCTACATTTCGCACTAACAGCAAACTACGCCCAGATAGACTTATTTCTTCACCATTAATACCAATGTATTCGCGGTTGGGCTTGAGTTGGCGTTTGAAAGTTTCACCATTCTTCTCAATTTTTTGCTCAAGATTACCTTTCATAAGACCCAGCCAATTTTGATAGACGATAACTTTATCCTCTGCATCTACAGCAGTTACTGAGTCTTCACAATCTTGAATAGTGGTGATGGCTGATTCGAGGATAATATCCTTTACGCCTGAGAGCATGGTTTTTCCAATAAGACTACAAGGATCAATTTGGATTTCTATATGCAGTCCATTGTTTTTAAATAATAAACTGTAAGCACTCCCATCCCCTTCGGTATAGCCTATAAAAGCGGAGGTGTTTTTTATTTCAGCAATATGACCATTGTCTAAAATTACCTGTAGTACTTTGTGGTTGCTTGAGCCAATCAAACTGTAAGCAGATACCATACTGTGCTTACCTTCGGTTAAGGGTATAGCAGAGTCTAAAAAGTCATTTGCAATTTCCACAACCTTAGCGCCACGTTTGGGATTGTGCTTTTTACCTTTGGCAAGAGCACCTTTGTTGGGGATAACATCCGTTCCATAAATTGCATTAAAGAGACTACCCCAGCGAGCATTTGTAGCATTGAGTGAAAAACGTGCATTATTGATAGGGACTACTAATTGTGGACCTGCGATGGACTTAATTTCGAGATCAACATTTTCTGTACATATTTGAAAGTCTTCACCATTTTCGACAATGTAATTAATCTCTCTTAAAAATTGTTTGTACTCGGTAGGATTATGCTCAGTATTTCTATGTGAAATATGCCAAGCATCAATTTGTGACTGTATGTTATCTCGTGTTTGTAATAAGGCTTTATTTCTAGGTATGAATTCTTCAAGTATGCCTTGAAAGCTCTTCCATAAATGATCTTCATTGATGCCCGTTTCTGGCAAAATATTGTTTACGATAAGCTCATAAAGTCCTGAATTTATTGCCAGCTTATCTTTTGAGATTGTTTGTGCCATTGAATACTCTATTTGTGATTTTCTATACTCTTAAGCGTAGACCAGATATTAAATAAAGTAAGGTAAAAACAGTGAGAAAGGAGGAATTCACTATTTACATTTTCAATTCAAAGCATAGTGTTTGCATGTCACTTTGAAGTGCTATAGTCAGGCTATGACTTCACGCGAATCACAATCTAAAAATATCGCACTAACAATACTGCAAGGTTTTGATAATCACTTTAGGATATTCAGTGAGATAACCGAAGGCGCACGACAACGCTTTGAAGAGGCTGATTGGAAAGCCGAACGTAAATATTCACGTTTACGAATTAAGTTTTATGACACGCGCGTAACCGAATCGATTCAAATCCTTAGTGATAACTATGAGATACAGCCATTTAATAAAAATCATTGGGCAAAAATAAAATCACATTTTATTCTTTTACTACAGAATCATCAGCAACCTGAGCTGGCAGAAACATTTTACAACTCGTTGTTTTGTCGAGTATTTGAACGCGAATATTATACCAATGAGTATATTTTTATTCGTAGCTCTGTGTCTACAGAATATATCCAATCGGACATTCCAAGCTATAACGCTTATTATCCTGCCAACAGTGGTTTTTTTAAATCTATCGAAAATGTATTAAATCAATTTACCCTGACTTTACCTTTTGAGAACTTTAAACGAGATAGTCGTCATATCGCTAAATCCATATGTAAAGTCTTTAAAAAAGGTAACAGAACAGCAGAACTTAATTTTCAGTATCAGGTAATCAATACTTTATTTTACAGGAATAAAGCAGCCTATATTGTTGGCAAAGCCATTAATGGGCACAATGAATATCCCTTTGCTGTAGCGCTTCTTAATAATGAAAAGGGTGCAATATATGTAGATGCCTTGTTGATTGGTGAAGACTCAGTTTCACAATTATTCGGTTTTTCTTACGCCTATTTTATGGTGGCACATCCAGTACCATCTGCCATCATTTATTTCTTGCAGGGGATTATGCCTAGGCGAAAAAAGGAAGGCCTATATTCATCAATTGGTTTCCAAAAACAAGGAAAAACAGATTTTTATAGAGGCTTCTTACATCATCTAGAATACTCGGATGACGATTTGATTTTAGCGCCAGGGATACCTGGGATGGTAATGTCAGTTTTCACATTGCCCTCCTATCCTTATGTTTTTAAAGTTATTAGAGATTATTTCGCACCACCTAAAGAGATCACTCGTAAACAAGTTGAAGAAAAATATCAACTGGTTAAACAGCATGATAGAGTAGGGCGCATGGCTGATATGCTGGAGTTTTCAAAAGTTGTTTTGCCACTTGATCGCTTTACACTTGAACTGTTAGATGATTTAGAAAACACCTGTGCGAGTAGTGTGAGTTATGTTTTAAATGAGGCGGGTAATAAACAGATAATGATCAAACATGTCTATATTGAACGTCGTATGGTACCGCTTAATATCGAATTAGAGTTAGCTCAAAAAGAACAAGACTATGGACGTATTGATTGCTTGATAAAATCATTTGGTAATGCCATTAAAGAGTTGTCAGCGGCTAATATTTTCCCAGGTGATTTACTCTATAAAAACTTTGGAGTAACAAGGTTAGGGCGGGTAGTATTTTATGATTATGATGAAATCGTCTACCTTACTGATTGTAATTTCAGGGTAAAACCAAAACCTAGAAATCATCAAGAACTCATGTCAGCAACACCGTGGTATAGCGTCGCGCCTGAAGATATTTTCCCTGAAGAGTTTGCCAGCTTTTTATTGAATAATGATTTAGTGAAAAAAGCCTTTATGAAGCATCACGCTGATTTATTTGAGGCTGATTCGTGGATTAAGAAACAAGAAAATATTAATAACGGGATCTATGAAGATGTATTTCCTTATCCAAATAAATTTAGATTGAAACGTATATAAAACATCGAAAAAATGGGGGAGAAAACCCCCAATCCTTAAATTTTTTTACGCCAGTAAATCATTAATAAGAAACCTATAATTGCCCCACCTACATGTGCAAAATGGGCAATACCTCCACCAAATAAGGAAATGCCTGTTACTCCTGAAAATAAATCCAGTGCTATAAGGGCAGGGACAAAGTATTTAGCCTTTATTGGATAGGGTAGAAATATCAGCATGAGTGTGTTGTTGGGGAATATAAAGGCATACGCTACCAAGATTCCATAAATGGCACCTGATGCTCCAACCACTGGAACATAGTAAATACTCATTAATTCACTAGCTTGTTCTGCTGTTAGTACCGCAGGTGGATAACTTTTTTGTTGAATCATTGCGCTGATGTCAAAGTTACTCAATCCAGTTTCTGTTAACAGACTATAGATTTCATTAAATTGAAAACTATTAATTGCGGTGTAAATAGCGGCAGCACCGAGTCCACAGGCAAAGTAAAACAAGAGAAAACGGCTTTTCCCCCAGATATTTTCAAGATGAGTTCCAAACAGCCAAAGTGCATACATATTGAATAGCAGGTGCATCAGGCTGCCATGCATAAACATATGGCTAAAGAACTGCCATGCGGCAAACTTTTCATTTTGTGGAAAGTGTAGGGCAAGCGCATCATTCAACCCACCAGGATATGAGGAATGAAAAAAGAACATCATGATATTGATGGCGATTAGAATATTAACCGCGCTTTTGAAATATGATGATATTTTCATTGGGTGAAATAAGTGTAATTAAAAATCAGAGATTACCAGTGAATAAGAGTTTACACACGTTATTTTAGAGTGATAGATCAAGGGGACATATCTTGTAGTATCATTGTATCAAATGTACACTTCGCATCTCTTAGATGCATTTCAGCGTTCGTAAATTGCTCTGTAGTTACCCGTAATTGCTCACTCCATTAGGATTCCAATGAAAAAGACCTTCAAGTTAGAACACCCAAAAATTAAAGCACCTCGCATCGTAGATTCGATTAAGCATGAAATCAAAAAATATCTAAAAAAAGAACGTGAACAAAAGCTACCTAAAGGTGCCAAGTTTTTGAGATTCGATTGTAAACTAGGACAAACTGAAGAGACTGCTGTTGCAGTGCCTCATTTAGAGCTAATGAAAAGTATTGATGAAATGGCAACGAATAATGCGAAGACGATTTATGTGGAGATAGATGCTAAAGCTGTTGCTTCTCTTGATTATCAAGGAATAGATTAGTTTATCTTGATTTAGGGTTATTGGTTGACTTTTAAAGTACAAAACGTCGAAAAACAGGGGGGGGTGGTAATTAAATATGCTCTATTTAATTACCACCCCCCCTGTTTTTCGATGATTTGTATGATATTTGAATGCTTTTTTAGTGTTTTTAGGTAAGTGAAAGCTAAATTCAGCTATTTTACTAATGGTTTTTCAGAAATAATGATTCCATCTTCATCTATATAAATAAAATCTGCAGGATTAAAATCTAAGCCAGAAAAATTTATAGATACATTGGTTTGACCGACACCATTTTTAACGGTTTTTAGTGGATGAGTACCTAAAGCCATCACACCAAGTTGCATTGTTGCCATATCAACAGAGTCGCGGATACAGCCATTAATTAAAATACCTGACCAGCCATTTTCAACAGCCTTTGCAGCGAGCATATCGCCGAGTAAGGCGCGTCGCATAGATGCACCGCCATCAATTACCAAGACTTTGCCGTTACCATCTGAATTAACCTGATCGCGAACTAGTTGATTATCTTCAAATAGCTTTAAAGTCACAATCTCACCATAAAAACGAGGCTTAGCACCGTAGCTTTTAAAGCTCATACCTGCGACTTGTACCTCGTCGCAGTTATCACCACAGAAATCGTCGGTTAGGTCAGCTGTTTTAAATGGCATAAATTTCCCTTGTTTCCTACTAAATTCAATGACTGCTCAGTTTGCTTCTAATGTTTGCCAGTTCAAGGCGAAAAATGTGAAGTTTACAAGTGTAAATGATCATTTTTCAACGCGGAAATGGCAAATATTAGGAGTGAGCTGTGCAGTTCCCTCTAAAACTGGTTCATGGTGTTATCCTCACCTGCCGCTTTTAACGCCGCATCACCAGAAAAATATTCCTTATGATCGTCGCCCATATCAGATCCCGTCATATTCTGGTGCTTAACACAGGCTATTCCTTCTCGAATTTCTTTACGCTGAACCGCTTTAACATAGCCTAACATACCCTGATCACCGAAGTATTCTTTGGATAAATTATCAGTTGATAGCGCTGCTGTATGATACGTCGGTAATGTAATCAAGTGATGAAAAATTCCTGCTTCACGTGCGCCATCAGCTTGGAAGGTACGAATCTTCTCATCAGCCGTTTGGCCTAATTCAGTCTCATCGTATTTCACATCCATCAAGTCATTTCGATCATAAGCCGACATATCTGTTCCAGCTTCCGCCATTGAATCAAATACTTGCTGGCGGAAGTTGAGTGTCCAGTTAAATGATGGGCTGTTGTTGTATACCAATTTTGCATTTGGGATCACTTCACGAACGGCATTCACCATTCCCCCAATTTGAGTAATATGTGGTTTCTCAGTTTCAATCCATATAAGGTCAGCACCATTTTGTAAAGAAGTAATACAATCAAGCACACAGCGTGCTTCACCTGTGCCTTCCTTAAACTGGAATAGGTTGCTCGGTAAACGCTTAGGGCGTACTAGTTTACCGTTTTGCTTTATAACCAAATCACCGTTTGCCATGCTATCCAGCGTTACTTCTTCACAATCCAAGAATGAATTGTATTGGTCACCCAAATCACCTGGCTCATTGGTCACAGCGATTTGTTTGGTTAAGCCTGCGCCGAGTGAATCAGTACGCGCAACAATAATACCGTTATCGATGCCAAGTTCTAAAAATGCATAGCGAACCGCGCGAATTTTGCCGAGAAAGTCTTCATGAGGCACGGTCACTTTGCCATCTTGATGACCGCATTGCTTTTCATCAGATACTTGGTTTTCAATTTGGATACAACAAGCACCTGCTTCAATCATTTGCTTTGCCATTAAGTAAGTTGCTTCGGCATTTCCAAAACCTGCATCAATGTCTGCAATGATGGGTACAACGTGTGTGACGTGTCCATCGATAGCGGCTTGTACTTCTTGCTCTTTTGCTGCGTCTCCTGCGCCACGTGCAGCATCTAGCTCTCTAAATAAACCACCTAACTCACGTGCGTCTGCTTGACGTAAAAAGGTGTATAGCTCTTTGATGAGCGCTGCAACTGATGTTTTTTCATGCATAGATTGGTCGGGTAATGGACCAAATTCAGAGCGTAGCGCTGCAACCATCCAGCCAGAAAGATACAAATAACGGCGGTCTGTAGAGCCTTCAAAATGCTTCTTAATAGAAATCATTTTTTGTTGGCCAATAAAACCATGCCAACAGCCTAAAGATTGCGTGTATTTTGAGCTATCTGAATCATAAGCATCCATGTCTTTGCGCATAATATCAGCGGTGTATTGCGCTATGGCTAAGCCATCTTTAAATTTGTTCTGTGCGCGCATTCTGGCAACGGATTCGGGGTTAATCGCATTCCACGATGCCCCTTGTTTGTCTTTAAGCGTTGAAGCCGATTTTATATCGTTTTGGTATTCTGACATGGGTTTCCATCCTTAATAGAGAGTTTTGTAGTTATAGCTACAAAGGTAGAAGGAAATTCATTATTAAACAAGTTTATTGTTTAAATTTTTAGTATTGTTAAATCATATACTAAAAATATTTAAATACAGCTATTTATAGACTACCTTTGTTGCGTTTTGCCCACCAATCTCTAGCCATGACTAAAGCTTCTTCATGCGTACTTGCTTTATTCATCGTATATAAGGTGATTGCAGCCGTTCCTATAATAGCGCCGACACCATACTCATCCTCTTCTTCACCACGCCATACTCGTGCTAACTTTTCTGGGTCTAATACTTTATCTTTAACGTGACGTTTAGAGAATAGGGGAGTCCATTCTTCTTCTATGGCAGTTTTATTTTTAACAGAGCGTACGAGGTTAACCATATCAGGATTCCATTCTGTCTCACCACCATCGCCTTTTATGACTGCCATATTAGGCTGATTCAACATTATTGATGCTTCTTGATGTGTATCTCGATAGGCAGGATGATGGATGCCTTGCATTGAACATTTTGCATTACAAGGGTTGATTAAACGCGTGAATGTATTCACTGGTGAACGTAAACCAAGTATCCATTTCAAGTTCATAATTCGCGCCAGTTCAGGCAAAAAATCACGTAATGGTAGATAAGCAAAGTTACGAGCTTGAATATGTTCACCAACTTCTTCAAAGGAGTGAGCAATGGGGATATTAAACATTTTCAGTACATCTTCGGTGTAAATTCGGTCGGCTGTATGCCCACCTTCACCGTGTATTAAAATACTTATATCATTTTCAGCCAATAACCATAGTGTTAAAATAAACCAAGGTAAACGACGCGCTTTGCCAGCGTAACTTGACCAGTCTAAATCAACGGTTGGCATGTCTTCTGGTATGCTTAAAAGATTATTTGTAGCATTAACAAAACCTGCTAACTCATCACTGCTCTCTTCTTGGTGGCGCATTAACATCATGTAAGCACCCAGTTGCTCTGGTTCTACCTCGCCTTTTAAAATCATCGTCATCGAGGTTTTGGCTTCATCATACGTTAGATTGCGTGAACCTGTTTTACCTTTGCCAAGTATGCGCACATATTGTGCGAATTCATGTTCTGTGGGTGTAGGCTTTGTAGCGATGTCTGTATTGGCTTGATCAGTCATGGTTATCCTAGAATATTTAGTTGGAGTGGTTATTTTAGATAAACTATGAAGAAAAGAAAGCTCCACTCTTTTTTTACGGTTTTTGACTGCTTTCTAAAGGAATCTCTGAACAACCTAGAGTAAGGATTAGAAATGTATTTTTTAATAACGTTATTATGTTGATTTACTTAACCAAAAATCCAGTCCTTGTGCATTCAGCTTTGTATCAAAATTAATATTCTTTTCATAGAATTCTCTGGGCTCTATCGCTCCCATTTCTTCAATGGTATCGAGCAAATAATCTTTTAATTTTTGCTGGATATAATCTACCCGACTTTCACTGTTACTGTAAATGCTGCCGCTGTTTTTATTGAAAACATCCTGCGCATCTAAGGCAATATTTGCAAACTTTCGAACACTACGTTTGAGTTGTTTGACAATATCATCGCTGGGTGTAATTGCGCCAAAATGAGTAAGGTACATGGTTTCAGGTTTTAATGACATTAAACAGTCGATACTTTGCAGTAACGAACCGGGGTCAAACTGAACGGGTGTGGTTGCTGCAAAAATCAAGCGACCTTGTTGGGTTGTTAACTGTGGGTATCCGATACCAAATGTATCACCTGTAAATATACTTTTACTTTGTTTGTCATAAACACAAAAATGATGCCGTGCATGTCCTGGAGTATCAAAAAACTGTAATTCACGACCGTTAAAGTCTAGCTTGAAGAACCCTGGGGCTTCGATAACGCGCGCTGCATTAATCGGGCGAATTTCACCGTAAAACTTTTTAAATAACTTTTCACCATAAACGGCGATTGTCCCTGCAATTAGTTTGCTTGGGTCAATCATATGGGCAGCACCAAAAGGGTGAATAATGAGTTTTGCATTTTTACAGCGATGCATAAATTCCCCTGCACCACCAGCATGATCCAGATGAACATGGGTAGGAATCACATAAGCAACATCATCAAAGCTTAGCCCTTTTGACTGAAGTACCTCTTCAACATAAGGAACACTATGCGTTGTGCCTGTTTCAATAATAGCTACTTGTCCGTCTTGCTCTAACAAGTAGATACTTGCAATGCCTTCTTGTGCATATTCGGCATCAACCATAGTGATACCATATTGATAATTTTTGTTATTTCTATTCATGCTTTTTTATAGTCTAAATTTAAACTAGAGTGAATTTAATTTTCAATGGTTACAATTATGAAATCAGGGCTTCAATTTCTGTCAATGATTCTGGATCATCAATTGTGGATGGCACAATATACTCTTCACGATTAAATATCTGTCTCATTGTCTTACGAAGTATTTTACCTGATCGAGTCTTCGGGAGACGTGGCACGATGTGTACTTCTTTGAAAGATGCTACTGCACCGATTTCTTGGCGTACTAGGAGAATGAGTTCTTTGCTGATTTCAATATCTGTTTTATTTACGCCATTTTTGAGTACCACAAAACCTGTTGGCATTTGACCTTTTAAATCATCGTTACGCCCAATAACGGCACATTCCGCTACTGATTCATGTTTGCCTATGATTTCTTCCATTTCACCTGTTGATAAGCGATGTCCTGCGACATTGATAACATCATCAACACGACCCATTACAAAGAGATAACCATCATCGTCTAAATAACCACCGTCACCACTCACATAAAATCCTGGGTAAGTTTCTAGATAGCCTGATTTAAAACGATCCATATCTTCCCACACTGTGGTTAAGCAACTGGGGGGAAGAGGCAGTTTTATCGCTATATTCCCTTGAGTATTTGCGGGGAGTTCTTTGCCATTCTCATCCAGTATTTGAACATGATAACCTGGGCAAGGAACAGTGGATGAACCTGCTTTAACGGGCATTTTTTCAATGCCGCGCATATTGGCAGAGATTGCCCAGCCTGTTTCTGTTTGCCACCAATGGTCAATCACGGGCAGGCCAAATTGTTCGTTTAACCAATCATAGGTTGGTGGGTCCAAGCGTTCACCTGCAGAGAATAATGTTACGAGTGATGAAAGGTCATACTGTTTTGCAAGGTCAGCATTAGGGTCTTCTTTTTTGATGGCTCTAAATGCTGTGGGTGCAGTAAATAGCGCTTTGACTTTATACTCTTCAACCACTCGCCAGAATGCACCTGCATCGGGTGTCATGATCGGCTTGCCTTCGTATAATATTGTTGTACAACCATGCAATAGTGGTGCGTAAATAATATAGGAATGCCCAACCACCCAACCGACATCCGATGCAGCCCAAAACACATCACCTGGGTCAATGTCATAGATGGCTTTCATGCTGTATTTCATGGCGACGGCGTGCCCGCCATTTTCACGCACTACGCCTTTTGGCTTGCCTGTAGTGCCAGAGGTGTACAAAATATAAAGTAAATCAGAGCCTTTTACAGGCGTGCAATCAGCTGGTGTTGCTTTGCTCATGGCTGTTGCCCAATCAATATCTCTATCTTGTTTTAGGCCAGCAGTTTTTTCACCTCGCTGGTAAACTATACAATAGTCGGGTGTATGACTAGATAGTTCAATTGCATTATCAATCAAGGGTTTATATTCAATAACTCTGGCTATCTCTATGCCACATGAGGCGCTTAATATAACTTTAGGTTTAGCATCATCAATACGAATAGCCAGTTCAGGTGCGGCGAAGCCACCAAATACGACTGAGTGGATTGCGCCTAAACGCGCACACGCTAACATGGAGATTGCCGCTTCAGGAATCATCGGCATATAAATAATGACGCGATCACCTTTTGTAACACCAAGGTCTTTTAGCATGCCTGCACATAGAGCCACTTCATCACGTAGTTCACGGTAGGTATATGTTTTCTTTGTATTGGTGACAGGAGAGTCATAAATAAGAGCCGCTTGATCTGCACGGCCGT
>JALSLX010000092.1 GCA_026988095.1 Thiotrichaceae bacterium | reverse complement strand
GTGGTCTATAAATATGACTAATTTTCATCAACTTTTAGAGAAAATTCCGCATTTGGGCTGATTTGAACCAGTTCTACCGCTATTTCTGGAGATTTATTATCCAAAACAACCTGATACAAGCCTTCGACCAGCATTGACATTTTTTTATAATCTAAACGCTCAACTAATTCGTCTTTATCATCTTCAAAAACACGATATTCCGCTGTATCAGTAATCATCATTGCTGGAAACCCGTATCGCTGATAGTTTAGATGGTCAACGGAGTTACTTGTGTAGCTAGTGGGAATGCTAAAGGAATGCATAGGCAATTTCGAGGCTTGTTTGAAGCTCTTTTTAAGTTTCAGAATCTCAGAATAATCTTGTAAACGACCGACTAGACTAATGTAATTTCCTATATCGGGATAAATATGATGCATGAATTTATAGGGGTATTTTTGGCTTTCGTTTTCGTCTGTAAAGCTACCTACACTATCGAGTGACAACATTAACTTTACAGATTTACCTGCTTCGCTTAATTGCCTTGCATGCTGATAGCTACCCATATTTTCAATGCTTACTGATTTTTTTTGAGATAGCGGATACGCCACTAACTGTACAGCAATAGATAACTTATCTTCATTCTTAGAAAGCTGATGCGCTAATTCGATTAATGCCGATACTCCGCTTGCATTGCCATCAATATCTAATGAGCCATTTTTTGCATCATAATGCGCGCCAATAACGAGCATTTCTTTTGTTTTTGGTCCCAGTTCTAATAATACGTTTTTATAACGTGAGGCTAATGTCCAGTAGGGTTGGTATTGCGCGTTACCGTATTTTGCAAACTCTGTATGAATATAACTGGCTGTGACATTTAGATTGCCATATTCAATAGTACGAGGTGCGTAATAATTGGACAATGCTTCTACATGATTTTTTAGGTCACTTTGCTGAATATTTAGCGAGGAATTTTTTTCATTGGATTTTGATAATGAAAAACTCGGCAAGGTGAATCCAAACCATAAAATCAAAACTATCCCTAACAAGGCGATAAGCCAATCTATCAAAAGGTGGATGGTTTTTGTGGCAAACGAGTGAAGCACGCTTCTATCTTCCTTATAGAATAAGGGATGACTTTCTCATGCTTGTGAGTTTTACTGGCTTTTATTGGTATTAACGGCGGGGTATTGGGGATAAAGTTTGATTGTGTTTTTATGACAGCACATTTATAAAGACGTATCCTAATATGGTTTTAGAGGGGATTTTATTCAATCATGGATACTCGGTAAAAGCATTCGAGAATGACGGTGTTACTTTTGAATATTTAGGAGTTAAGAATTACAGGCAATAAAAAAGCCAGCAGAAGCTGGCTTTTAGAATTCTATGCTTTACGCATTAGCAATTTTTACAAACTAGATTGCTTGAATACGTGCATTCAAACGGCTTTTTGTTCTTGCCGCTTTGTTCTTGTGAAGAATGCCTTTAGATACACTTGAATCTATTTCAGGTACTGCTAGCTTGTATGCTTCTGCAGCTGCCTTTTTATCACCAGCGTCAAGTGCATAAACAACTGCTTTAACGTGTGTGCGCATTCCTGAACGAATGTGTTTGTTATGTTGGCGACGTGCTTCTGATGTACGTGCGCGTTTTTTAGCTGATGCAATATTTGGCAAAACTTTTTCTCCGAATTACCCATAGAGGGCATTTTAAAAACAGGGGCGTATTATGCCGATAATTATTTTGTACTTCAATAAGTTTTTGTAGTTTTTTCACATTAATTTATACTTAAAAACAGACTACTTTTTTTGCAAACCATCTAAGTCTTTTAATATCTGTTCTACGTGTGTTTTAGGATTCACATTTCGGTAAATTTTAGCAACCTTACCCTCTGGGTCAATAATAAAACTATGACGTTTCGCAACCTTAAAAATCACCATATTTAATAATGATCCGTATTGTTTGGCAACCTGTCCACCAACATCAGCTAGCAACGTAAAAGGCAGTTTATATTTTTCAGAAAACGCAGCATGGCTTTTGCTATTATCCACACTAATCCCCCACACTGCCGCCTTCTTTACTCTTAACGACAAAATATTATCTCGAAAGTTACACGCCTCAGTTGTACAGCCTGGCGTTTCATCTTTGGGGTAAAAATACATCACCACCCATTGTCCGCGCATTTTACTGAGTGTTTGTGATTCATTATTTTGGTCAACTAGCGTGAAGTCTGGAGCAGATGCTCCTACTTTTATGGGTTGGGCGCTCACTGTGCTTGCTCCTAGGATAATTAAGCTGATGAATATTGATTTAGACAATAATTTAAGAAAAGCATTCATGATAAGTATTCTTACTCATTCCTCTACTAACTATCTACTCACCCATAGGTGAGCAAATTTCAATGAGCGTTCCTTCAATCGAGCGCACGTAACTCACTGTTTGACCCCACGGCTTTTCTGTTGGTTCAGCGACAAGGATAGCGCCACTTTTTACCGCATGGTTTGTTGCAGCTTCGACATCATCATCAACAAAGACTAATTCAAGACCCACTGGATTACCTTCTGGTGTTATTTTCTGATACTTACCAGCAAAATTCATTTCACCTAATGTCGCGTGAGATGCAAAACCTAATGCCGTTTCACCTGACTTAAGCTCGGCGTAATCCACAACTCCATCTTCTTCAAAGACCATACCACGTTCAAAACCAAATGCTTTTTCATAAAACTCAAGCGTTGCCAACACGTCTTCTACATAAACGATTGTATAACCGTATTTCATTTTGATACCTCTGGAAATTGTTAGCGATATAAGTAGTGTAGCTTATTTCAAACTACCTAAACAAAGAAACAGGTACGACCAACAATAAACCGCGCACATTTAAATAACCCGCTAACCCGACCAAAACAGCGCCGAGCAATGTACCCATAGCAATTAGGCTAAAATTAATTTCTGGGCTTAAATCAAACAACAAAGAAGCAGCGATATTCCCCACTATTAACGCCAATACACTCGCTAAAAACCCAGCAAGACCACCAATCATAGCAAACTCTAAAATCAAACTGCGGCGCAAATACGCACGGCTCGCACCTAATGATTTTAAAATAGCGATTTCTTTTCGGCGCATAGCTTTTTGTGATTGAAGTGCGGCAAATAAAACGACGACACCCGCGACCAAAGTAAATAAGAATATCGCCTGTACCGCAAAAGCAGCTTTATTGATCAAGTCTCGTACTTGGGTCATGATTGCGGTGATATCGATATCCGTCACACTGGGGAATTGTTTAATCACCGAAGGCAGAACGTGTTTCTTATCATCGCCTAAATGAATACTGGTGATGAATGTTTTGGGTTGATCATCAAAGGCTTTCGGCGCCATCATGACGAAAAAATTGGGTCGCATACTGTCCCATTTTACCGTTCGTAGGCTGATAATTTTTTCTGTGATTAGCTCACCTGCAATATCAAAGGTCATGGTATCGCCCATCTTTAAGCGCAAAGTCTCGGCAATGCCCTCTTCTACCGACAAACCTCTTAAGCCATCTTTTGCAAACCATTCACCACTGACAATTTTATTACCCAAAGGCATGATTGAATTCGCTGACATATTGAATTCACGAATCAACAAACGCTTGGCGCGATCAGTATCGTAATCTTCTTCTGATACGGCATTATCATTAATCTTCATCAAGCGCCCAAGCACCATCGGGTACAACGGTGTTTCAATATCATCTTTTGCCAACAAAGATTGTAACGGCTCAACTTCATCGGGTTGGATATTAATTAAGAAATGATTCGGCGCGCTCACAGGTAAACTGGCTTGCCAGCGATTAATTAAATCGCCTCGTAAAGTCGTCAGCAATAATAAACTAAACAGCCCGATGCCAAACACAACCACCATCAACGCCATACGCCGATTGGCTTTGGGCAAACGAAAACGCTCACCTAGTTTGCGAACCACACGCAACATTAATAAGGCAATCACCCAGAAAATCACGATGCCCACCAAAACGGCAAGTAATAAAGTAAAGCTCAGTTTTATATCTTGGGTTTGCATCCACATTAATAACAACACCGCTGCGCTTAATGCGAACGCCGAGAATATCAACGAGGTTTTCGCTTGCGGGCTTTGCCCTTGCAAGATTTGTACGGGAGACGTGTTAATCAAACGCAATAAGTGTGGCGCAGAAAAACCCAGCACCATAATCCAAGCGGTCAACACACCAACCACAACCGGCCACCAACCTGCGCTAGGTAATGTTTGCCCAATAAACTCTTGTAGATAACTCGCCAAAAACAGTTGAATAAAATACCCCATCAGTGCACCCAAAATAGCTGCAATGGTTGCACTAAAAAACAACTGGTTTAAATAGCGTTTTAAAATTTGTCTGCGAGAAGCACCCATTGTTTTCAATACCGCTACCGCAGGCGTTTCATGCTGAGTGAGGCTGTAACTGCTCAGTGCGATACCTGCGCCCGCCAATATTACCGCCAATAGCGATGCCATTTTTAAAAAGCGTTGCCCTCGTTGCAAAGCTTGTTGCACGCTTGGCAAGCCGTCTTCTAAAGTACGAATAGCTTCTGTCTTTTTTAATTGTGGCTTCAACCATGCAGTGAATTGTTTGATGCTCTTTTCATCACCCGCAAATAACTGGCTGTAACTTGCTCTGCTTGCTGGCGTTAGCAAACCTGTTTCTGCCAGCTGTGGCAGAGGTAAAATTAATTTAGGTGCCAGTTGAAACACGCTGGCAGATTGGTCTGGCATCTTACGAATGAATTTACTCAATCGTACTTTGCTTTTACCCAGCTGAACCTCCTGCCCTGCTTTCACCTCTAAGGTGATAAATAGGCGTGACTCTGCCAGAGTTTCATTTGTCGCTAAGCTTTTAACCAGTGTGTTGTCTGTTTCTGCCGATGCGCTGGTGCTGGTTTCGATCACGCCATGCAAAGGGTAATCCAAAGAAACCGCATTGATTTGTGCCAACTGGAATTTATCGCCAACTGAAACCATACTCGGAAACTTAATCGTCTCAGCCGTTCGTAAACCGCGTTTTTTAGCTTCTGCCAAGAATGCATTATCAATGGGGCGCGTCGATATAATCACCATATCGCCACCCAGCATTGTCGTGGCTTGTTGGCTCATGGCGCGGTCAGCGCGGTCGGTAAAAAAACCTACCGATGTAACAGCAACTACCGCCACCAACAATGCTAAAAATAGCAAACGCATCTCGGCTAATCGCCAAAACTTTTGCCATTCTATAAATAGTTTTTTCACAGAAGAACTCACGTGATGATCTTCCCATCGACCAATTTATAATGTGTTTGGCATCGCTCTGCTAAACTATCATCATGCGTTACCATCACCAAGGTCGTGTCGCTCTGCTTTTGCATTTCAAATAAAAGCGCGATGATTTCTTCGCCCGTATTTCTATCCAAATTACCTGTGGGCTCATCCGCAAATAATATTTGAGGCTTGCTCACAAAAGCCCGCGCTAGCGCCACACGTTGTTGTTCACCACCCGATAATTGCGTAGGAAGATGCGTGCTTCTGTCTTCTAGCCCGACTTGCTTCAAAGCATCCAATGCGCGTGTACGAATATTTTTGCTATCACTATCAAGCTCCAACGGTAGCATGACATTTTCTAGCGCACTCAAATTATCCATTAAATGAAATGACTGAAAAACAAAACCTACTTTACCCAAACGTAATGCCGCGCGCTCGTCTTCATCAAGAGGAGAAAGTGCCTTGCCCAATAAACTTGCTTCACCCTCGCTAGGAATATCCAGCCCTGCGAGCAAACCCAAAAGAGTCGTTTTACCTGAACCTGATGCACCCGTAATAGCAACTGATTCGCCCCGTTTAATATTTAGATTAATTTGATCTAGAATTAATAATTCTTCATTTAATGAAGTAGAAAGCCTTTTACCGAGATTTTTTGTCTCAATTAGACTATTTTCAGATGTTATGGAATTTTTTTGGTTATTCACTATCCAACCCTATAATAAACAGAATGTCATAAACCTCATCAATAAAACACTAACGAGAATATAAACTATGGGTTTAAAAACACCCCTTTTCAAGCCAGCATTACTCTTATTAATGCTAATACTGTTAAGCAACACAGCCAGCGCCAATCAAAAAATTCTAGTATGGGGGGATAGCCTAAGTGCCGCTTATGGCATTCCTAAAGAAAAGGGATGGGTAAACCTCATGCGCCAAGAGTTAGGTGATGAGTTTGAAATCACCAACGGCAGTATTAGTGGAGAAACCACCCGAGGCGGATTGACGCGCTTGCCCAGTGCTCTAAAGAAGACCGCCCCCGACTATCTAATTTTAGAATTAGGTGCAAATGATGGCTTGCGAGGCTTACCACCCAGCGTCACCAAAAATAATCTAAGCAAAATAATCGAAAAGGCAAAAAAAGCTGATGCAAAAGTGATCTTGCTTGGAATGAAAATTCCTCCTAACTACGGCATCGCCTACTCAAAACAATTTGAAGCTATTTTTAAAGACTTAGCAGAGAAATATCAGCTTCCTTTCATCCCGTTCTTCTTAGAAAATATCGTTGAAGACCTAAAATTATTGCAAGAGGATGAATTACACCCCACAGCAGAAGCTCAACCGCTTATTTTAGAGAAAATATTACCGGTGGTGAGTACAGAACTGAATAAATAGGCATTAATTATTTAACCACCCCCCCCTGTTTTTCGATGATTTGTGTTTTTTGAAGATGTTTTCTCGTACAAATCATCGAAAAACAGGGGGGGTGGTTAAAGTAAAAGGGGCTTTTTGGGTTTTTAAAGGCTTTTACAGCTCAAAAAGCTGTTTATCGCCTGATACTGGGCAAAAAAAACGTAAAAGCACTGCTTGAAGTTTTAAATCAACGCTATTTTTACCCGAACCATACAGCCGATCACCTACCACAGGAAATTTAAGTTCTGCCAGATGCTTTCTTATCTGGTGTTTGCGCCCTGTTTCGATTTCTACGTCTAGTATTGATTCATTACTGTTTTCATCATAAGCGACAAGACGACAATGACTTACTGCGTGCTTATAGCCTATGTCACTTTTAATTGTTTTGCGTGTTTCAGCGTCGGTCATCACTTTTGAGAAGTCCCCTTCTACACTCACACGGTAATGTTTTTCAATCTCATGGGATTGAAACATTTTTGAGAAGGCGGAAGCGATTTGTTTTTTATGTGCGATGATGATTAAACCACTTGCGGCACGGTCTAGCCGATGCACGATAAACGCTGGTCGCTCGGGCTTCAGATGTGTTTCTGCCCAGCGGTTTATAGTGCAATGATCTCCCCATTTAGAACCTTGGGATAGCATTCCACTGGGTTTGTTCCAGATACTGTAATCACCTTGATCACTGATTAGTATCGCTTCACTGGGTTCTGAATTTAAAACAGTTTCGTCATAGTAAAAATGTAAGACATCACCAATAGATAGAATCTTTTTTGCGCGACGAAGGCGTTGTGTGTATTGCTTTTGGGCGTTTTCACCACTTGGCTTTTCTAGCCAAACACAGCCTTTTTGCATAGCTTGTTTTATTTTTTGTTTAGATAGACTTGAGGTTTGAGATAAAATCTCTACTGCTGTTTTATCGGATGACTCTACAATGATGTGGTATTCATCTTTTTTGGGATTTGTCATAGCAGAATCCCTTCTTAAAAAGCTTTGATCGACTGACAATTCCAGCAATCTTTAAACTGTGCGCCGTGTTCTTCACCACAGTTCTCACAAGTCCACATTTCACCTTCAACCACTGATTTCTCAAATTCAGTAATAATTTCCTTCGCCCATTTTTCTTTTAGGTTATCTTTCACCCATAGTTCAGGCCAAACATTAACTATCGGAATTTCACCTGCAATAGATGATAGTCGTTCATTTTTAATGACACATTGAATATCTTGGGCTTCAAGCATATTTTTTAAATGATACAGATAAATACGATCTTCTGAGGTGTGAACAAGCCTCACTTACTTTTATCAGGCTGAAGATAATAATCATATTTTTTTTGTAAATTACTGGTGAATTTCCACGCTTCGCTATATGACAAACCGCTCGTTTCTGGGATGATTACTTTTATATATAAATCCGTTTTGTGTTTAGCTTTTAATTTAGCCAATACCTTATTAAGCTCTTTTTTAGAAACTGTTTTATAACTACCTGTTGGGCTTGGCTTTAAACGAATAATACGCTTTCCACCTTTCTTTTTGTAAGTAACGGAGACTATAAACTTACCTTTGGATGAGCGTGCTGGACGAAGTAATTTTTGGTACTTAGCATCTAAGGTGTCATATTTACCCTGCAAGCTACGCAATTGTGAATTATCTTTTAACGCCAAAAGTTCGGTATTCTTTGCTTTTATTTCTTCGTTTACTTCATTTATTGACGCTTCTAAGGTACTAACCTTTTTTTCGCTTTCAATAAGCTTGTTGCTCATTGCTGTGATAATGCGTTGCTTTTCTTCTTCTAATTCTTTTAATGTAACCTGAGCCTGATTCAAGGCATCTTTTGTCATCTTTCTAGAATTCGTTACTGTTTGTAAGGAATCGTTTTGCTGTTGCTGTGCTAGCTCTAAAACCTCTAGCTTGGCTTTTAACTTTTGTGCCTGAGTAATCTCATTCTGAGTTTCTTCTTTGGATTTTGCATAGTTTGTTTTAAGTAGGGATACGGCTGTTTCTAACTTACTGCGATCGGCTTGTAGACTAGCAAGTACCTGAGTTTTAATCTCATCAGATTGCTTTAATGCTTCAACTTCTTTATCTTTAATTTTTTTCTGTTCTTCTAAAGTTGCAATACTTGATTTACTTGCAGTCAACTCCTCCCTTAATGTTTGTTGTGTTTTTTCATTTTCAGCAAGCGCATTGTTGTGTGATTTATTCAGTTCTACCAGCTCATCTTTTTGCTTAATCACATCAGTGAGATCAGTTTGTAGCTTGACTAAAGCCGTTTCTTTTTCTGTTAATTGTTGCTGACTTTTTGTTAACTGTTGTTGAGCTTCGCTTAGACTCGATTTTTCTGTAGATAGGTTATCATTAAGTACTTTTAGTTGTGTTTGCAATGCG
Source organism: Thiotrichaceae bacterium (assembly GCA_026988095.1). Lineage (GTDB taxonomy): Bacteria > Pseudomonadota > Gammaproteobacteria > Thiotrichales > Thiotrichaceae > Cocleimonas. The sequence continues at coordinate 4,865 of JALSLX010000092.1, read as the reverse complement.
GTCAGGGCAGAATCTTTCTCTGTTGCTTGAAGCTGTGTTTGAGAGAGTTTCTCTTTATTATTCTCTAGTTCTTGTTGACTTTGACTTAATGCTTGCTGGCTTTGGCTTAACACTTGCTTATTTTCTTCTAATAGCTTTTGCGAAGCAATTAAACTAGCTTTCTCTTGTTCGTATTTTTCATTTAACACTACAATTTGTTTTTCTAGATGTGACAACTGAGAACCAAGGCTTACGTTTTCAACCTGTCTATTTTCAGCCAAACTAGATGCGATTTTTTGTGCTTGAATGCTATTTTTAAGATCACCAATAAGTGACCAATTATTTAAAATAACAGCTACGGTGACGAGTAAGAAAACCATCACAATCACCATCATAATATCGGTAAATGAAGGCCAAAAACTTTCTTCACTCACACCATGATTTTCTAAATGTGTATTTGCACCTGGGTAGCCAAATTCCATAATGCTATCCTATTTCATCACTGTACGAGTAATGACAGGCGCGTCGTTTTTTTCACCCATATCTGTACCACTTGAAACGCTATTTTTCACTTGCTCTATAACATCATATTCGGGCTCAGAGAGGTGGAAACCTTTACGAATCAAGTCTTTAATCTCTTCTAAACTACTGTTGCTAACTTGTCCTTGCAAATCATTCACTGCGTTTTGTAATTTATCACCTGCTGCGATGAAGGTTTGCTCAACAACTAACAACTTATCAGCCGCTGAATTTAAGGCTTTGGTTAACTCTGTTACTTGCCCAACCATTGCATCTTCAGTGTGTGTTATTTTGGGCAGAAGATATAAACTCGTTACATCTTCTAAGCTTGATAAAAGCTGAATACGAGAATCATTTAAACGCAGATAAAAGTAAGCAAAGATAAAGAAACAAACTATCGCAGTGACTGTGGAACTTAAGGCGGATGACATACTACTGATTATAGTGCCCATTTCCTTTACACCTTCAGGCGAATTTAATAAACCTGCCGCTCCAATAAGTGCCATAGAAAGTGAAACAACCGTGCCAAAAACACCTGCTAGTATCAACGTACTGTGTACAAAACGAATCACAGTAAGACGTGAGTTTTCAGTTGCATTCGTACTTGCCGCCATCGCCGCTTGATTAATCGGCGCACCCTGCTTAGATACCCAGCTAACAGCTTTATAGCGCTGTGCAGCTAAAGAGTTTTCACCAATGCGCGCACTAGGATTTGCAGCATTTTCTTTAAGAAGCTCCACCAGCTTCAAGAGAATTTGGTGTTCACTGATATAACGGAATAGAACGGTGACGATACGGAGCATTCCTAATAAAAACAAACCAATGATAATCGCGTTGATAATCATCCCTGTTTTACTAATTTCACCTGAGGTATAGAGGTTTGCAATTGCATTTTTGTTAATCAAAATTAACACTGCAATAGCGATAAGAAAAATTACAATTTGGATTAATGTGCTTTTTGCACTATTTTTTCTAATATTCACTGATCAACTGCCCCTAAAATGGCTAAATTCATAGCCTTATTCCATTCCCTTGAAGTTGACTATAATGCCACGTGAGCAATAATTGCTCAAATCATTAGTGAACTTACCATTTTGTTTTTTAAAGCTGGCCTGATAAGTGGGCGTAGGCGATTAGTAACTAACATCACCACAGCCAATCCAAAATCTCCTCAGGAGTTTCCACTGCTCCATTCGCTCCCCATTCAATCGGTCTCTGCTCATCATCAATATAACCATAACTCGCTAACAAAGTTTTCATATTTGCACGATTACCTGCTTCAATATCCCTCTCTGCATCACCTACATAAATACATTCTGTTACCAAACATCCACATTGATTAGCCGCAAGATATAATGGCTCTGGATCAGGTTTTCGCTGCGGGATAGTATCGCCCGATACAATACTACACGCACGGTTATGAAGTTGCATTTGCTCTAACAGTGGCAAAGTTAAAAACTCTGGTTTATTAGTGACAATACCCCATTGTATTCCCTGTTCTTCGAGAAATAACAACGTTTCATCCATACCAACGAAAAGTTTTGTATCCACACAGAGGTTTTGCTCGTATAAATCCAAGAAACGCAGACGTCTACTTTCAAATTCGTCGGTATTTTGCTTATCCTTTTGTGGATGACCAAACCCTAGCGTGACCATGGCTATTGAACCATGTGAGACATAATCTCGGCAATACTCATAAGATAGCGGCTCTTTGCCCTCCTCTTCGAGTAACATGTTCAATGCATTGGTCATATCGGGGGCGGTATCAAGCAAAGTACCATCGAGATCGAAAAGTACCGCTGCTACAGTTGAACTATTATGAATTTGAGCCATCAGATTGCTTGAATTTAACTTTTAAAAAAATATTGAGGTAGTGTCCGTGAAACCAAATTTTATTGCAAACAAATTGTTGATTCTTTCATTCTTGCTATTAAGCACCTTGGCGAGCCAAAGTGCTTTTGCATTTACGAATCTTGAAACAGGAAAACCCGATAAAATCACTAATTATATTGGTAACAACAAATGGACAGTCCTTGAAATCTGGGCATCTGATTGCCCTGCCTGTCGTATGCATATGCCTGAAATGGTAGAGTTTGATGGGAAGTTAAAAAATACAAGACTACTGAGTGTTTCTGTTGATGGCCTGGATGGCATTGAGGACACAGAAGATTTCATCGCTGAATTTGACATGAAATTTCCTACCATCATGTCTAACCCTGTAGAAATGAATATCTGGATGCAACAGTCTGTGGGTGAAAGTTTTGTAGGCACTCCAACATTTATTTTATTTGATCCCGAAGGAAAGCTAGTTGCTGCTCAACCAGGTATCGTTTCAACAGCTTCTTTGGAGAAGTTTATTACTGGTAATTCCAAGCCAGAAGCGATTGCTGAAAAATAGTATTTCAAATATTCTTTGCAGAGATTAAGAAGCTTTGAAGAATAGTTACTCCAACTGCTTCAAGTAATTCAAACCACCCAATTGTTTCATTTGTTTTAATATCCACTGCTGGCGCTTTTTTAATGCCGGCCTTGGGTCATTAACATTTGAGATGGCGGGCTTTGGTAATACTGCCGCTAACATTGCGGCTTGCTCTCTACTTAGATTCTTTGCTTTAATATCAAATAACTGTTGGCTAGCTTCTTTAGCTCCAAAAATAGCATCTCCAAATTGAGCCACATTTAAATACACTTCTAAAATACGCTTTTTAGGCCACACCATTTCTATAGCCACACTCATTGTCGCTTCTAATGCCTTACGTGTATAGCTTCGTCCACCCCATAAGAATAAATTTTTAGCGAGTTGTTGAGTGATCGTGCTTGCACCACGCGGACCATTTTTTCGAGAACTATTCAGTGCCTTTTTTAATTCAATTGTATCAACGCCCCAATGCGTAGGAAAACGTTGATCTTCTGAAGCAATAACGGCAATGGCCAATTGTGGAGAAATATTATCCCAATCCACCCACTCATAAGATGCCTTTTCGTGAATTTCTGGTGACTTCTTCGCTAAATAATTCTGCTGATAAATAAAAGCAGATGTAGGGATAGGAGCCCATCGGAAGACCAATAAAACAGCAAAAAATAACAGAGTCACAAGCAGTAAAGCTTGAACAGACAACCTGAAAATTGTTGTGTAGAACCCCCTACGCTTCCTTTCCAGCCCTGCATTGTATGTTTGGTATTCTTTCATTAGTACTTAGAACCCTTTTAAAGGCCTATTTTTCTTACAAAACATCGAAAAACAGGGGGGGTGGTCTTAAAAATAACCCTTATAATAACGATATGCAGATAAATATTCATTCTAAAATCAAACAAATTCCCGTAGATGCGTGGAATTTATTAATTAATGATAACAATCCTTTTTTACGCCATGAATTTTTAAATGCGCTAGAGAATAATGGTTGTGTTAGCGATAATTTTGGTTGGCATCCTTGTCATATTGCTATTTATGACGATGATGAATTAATCGCCGGAATGCCCTTGTATAGCAAAATGAATTCTTACGGTGAGTTTGTGTTTGACCATGCGTGGGCAGATGCCTATCAGCGCAATAACCTTGCCTATTTCCCTAAGCTGGTTTCATCCATTCCTTATACTCCCGCTAGTGGTCAACGTTTGTTATGTAAACCAGATAGAAAGGATGAGGTTTTCCCGCTTTTAATTCAAACCATCCAAAAGTTTGCCCAACAGCAAAACTATAGTAGCTTTCATTGTTTATTTTCTCAAAGTGATGAGCAAGATTGGATGGAAGATTATGGTTTATTAACGCGACATGATTGTCAGTTTCACTGGCACAATCAAAACTATAATAGCTTTGATGATTTTTTGGCAAAGCTAGATAAAAGAAAACGCAAAAACATTCGCCAAGAACGCCGCCGCGTAGAACAACAGAAAATCACTTTACGTGTACTTGATGGAAAAACAGCAGCAGATAAAGATTGGTCTGATTTTGCTCGCTTTTACCAACAAACATTTGCAGAAAAACACGGCACCGCCACATTGAATGAAGGTTTCTTTAAAGAGGTCGCACTAAAACTACCTGAACAAACAATTTTAGTACTTGCTGATACACTTGATGGAGTTTGCGTAGCAGGCTCTCTAATGTTTGCCAGCGATACAACTTTGTATGGTCGGCATTGGGGCTGTATCGAACAAATTGACAAGCTACATTTTGAAGCTTGTTATTATCAAGGTATTGAATATTGCATCAAACATAAGTTACAAACCTTTGAACCTGGCGCACAGGGTGAACATAAAATAGCACGTGGTTTTATGCCAACATTGACACGTTCTAGCCATTGGCTGAATAATTCACCGTTTGAAGAATCTATTAAAAACTTCACTCAACATGAGCAGGAAGGGGTTGC
>JALSLX010000091.1 GCA_026988095.1 Thiotrichaceae bacterium | reverse complement strand
AGGTACAGCTTCACAATCAGCAGCAGATGCAAGGCTACATTCACGTGTTATAGGAGAAGGGGTCACAAAACTACTCGTATCACATCCAACAGTAGTTAAACACTGAGATAGAGGACAAGCAGTTGTACCTCCTCCTGAAGTAATAGAATATGGAAGCCCAATTGTATTATAACCATTTGAGATTTTATCAGTTTCACATGCAGAGCCAACAACACACGTTTGAACATCAGTGCTTATGGGGCAACTATCGACCGTTGCATTACAAACAATACCCGTCGTACCGCCACATATCTGAGGAGTAGGTACAGGATTTATTGTGGTTTTATCATAAAGCAACCCCGTATAGGTAGAGGGATGTGCAGACTGAATTCTAGATGGATCTGCTCTACCATAAAAAACATCAGCCCCACGAAAATACAATGCTGCCTCAAAAAGCGCATCTACTATGGGGGTTTTACCATATGGTTGCCACCCTGCGGCTATAGAATTGGCATCATCCGCCATATAGTTCTTTGATTCCTTTGAACCTGCTAATGGCAAATAACTCGTAACTATCTCTCCATCATAAGGACTTGTTTGATGATCCCAAAGGGTATTACTATCAAGTCGCGGAGCTGCGAGGTCTGTTAATGGTGTAACTGGGTATGATATACCGTGACCTCTTTGATTGACTAAAGAAAAGGCAGGGTTTCCTGCAAAGCTTGAGAGACCTACTTTGAGATTTAAACTAACCAAACTAGGATCATTTAATACTGTTTTTAATGACTCTTGCAACACTTCTTTTCTTGATTTCTCTGTTCCTGTTGGAAGGTCATCACTCGCTAGTCTGTATGACATACTACCTGACATATCCATAACAAAAAGAATATTTGACTGCTGAGGAACAGTAAGATTAATAACATCTGTGTCATCTGCATTTGCTATCAATGTTACGCTTAATAATGCTATTGTATACAACGCTACAATTGATTTTCTCATTATCTTTTTCATTTTATTACCTTTTTGCTACAGTTATGTTGTCGCTAATTTTTATATTATAAGTTTAAAAAACAATTTTATTCGATGATGGCTATGCCTAACAAGTGCCTATCTTTTGCATTGGTTGCTTCTAACCTAGATTCTGCATCTAATACCCAGACCTTACATTTCATCGCCGAGGAAATAGCCATACCACTTCCTCCTATAGGGCATGGCAAACCCGTTCCAACAAATTTAACACCTGCTTTTGATTTCAAAGTACCATTACCTGCATTTTCATCAGGTAGATACCCAACAGGAACAGTAAATCTATTAGGGGCAAAAGGTGGCAAAGCTGATATAAGATTTTGTTGATCTACATGATTTGCAGACTTTGCTAACGCTGATTCAGCACCATTATAAACCAACATACTGGACATATTATTACCTGCCACTTGTGTTTTTATACTAGATGAATTAACCGCACTTACACCTATGATTGTAATTACAATTAAAAAAATCATTGCCATTAAAAGCACTGCTCCTTGTTGTTTTTTCATAGTAATTATCCCTATTCTATAAAGTGTTTCTTAGAAGTATTGTTGTGCTAAAAACTGCTCTCTGATACTTGTCAGTTGGAGATGTAACCACCTGATCCAACAATGTAAATTGTTTAGATTCTGATGCGTTTTTAACTGGCTTCAATGAACGAACCAAGATGGCAACTTGTATACTTATTACACCGCCCCAATCAAGAATATCTGTAGTAGAGGCATCTATAGCCGTAGCGTTTGCATATCTATCAACTGTTCCGTCAGTATTTGTATCCAAGCCATATAAAAACTGAATATTTTCTACTCCCTCAGCAATAGTCGCTATTCTTGAGCTTCTTGAGCCTGCACACTTTAATGTTTTAGTAACATCGTCAATAAAAAAACTATTGTAAATTTTTGCAGAGTCTGGGTTTAAATTTATAGTTGGAAGAGGTTGTAAACGACACCCAATTGGCACTACAGCAGGCATTGAGCTACCCGCACAATCTATAAAAAAATCATCGCTTCCATGAAAAATAGCACCTATAGAATCTTGTACATCCGCATCATTATCAGCTGTGATTGTAGAGGCCGTAAAATTTAGTAAAGCTGATGCAGATATATTTGTTGTCCCATCCGGGCAAGTATCTGAAACCACATCAGCAGGCGCATGGATAAAGGGGTCCGTCATTAACATATTAGGTGCATACCCTGTATGCTCCAATGCTTTTGTAATTGCTTCTAGTGCAAAACGTCCATTATCCTCAAGTTGAGATATTTGGTTTCTACTAACACTGGCTTTTTTGCTTGCAATGTACGAGCTTGCAATACCAGAAAGTAAGAATAAACCGATGACCATTGCTATCAAAAGTTCAATAAGTGACAGGCCATTCTGTTGGTTTTTTAATTTATAAATGCCCATTACGGCGTACCAATTCTTGTATTAATTATTATTTGATCAGGTGCGGTTGCCTCTTCATCAAATGCACGTTCATCCCAAGTGACTGTTATTTTGATGTCACCTGTAGCACAATTATTACAAGCTACATTTAATGTACCATTTACTAGTGAAGCATTATCACTAGCGCTTATAACCTTCACGCCACCTGTTCTAGGGCTAGTACCAGTTTGATAACCACATACAAGATTAAATTTGTCATAGCTAGCCATCTGAGCAACGTTACAGTAGGTTGTATTACAACTTGGCCTTGTAGCAGTGCAATCTAATGTTGCACTATTAAGGGTATAATCGCCTGCAATAACACCTGCCTGATTCGCTCTCATACGCTCTGTTAAATTTTGAACAACACCCATCGCTTGAGATTTCATAAATGACTGTTGTGTTCCTTTCATACCGAGCATTTGCAAGCCTGCCACACCTAAAATGGCAGTAGATAAAATTAATGCAGCAACCATTACTTCAATAAGACTAAAACCAGATTGTCTTCTTTTATGGTTAAAATGTATTAAATCTCTCTCAGAAGATTTGACAAAATTTGTTAGAACTATTTTCACGAAGAATCTCAATATTATTTTTATAAATGTTTGTTTTCTTACACAGCGATAATCAAAACTTGATTGAGTTATCGTTTGATTCATTTTTTTATAGAACTCTAACCCATCGTATTTTTATATTTACAGTTAGAATTACTAGTCCCTATTCTACATTTTCTCTATCATGATTAACAATTTTTATCTATTGAGCGGATAAGTGGTATACAAACTGAGACAAGTGGGCAAGAAACAATCAATTAATTCAAACTCTAAAGAATTAGTGCCTTTCCGAGCTTCTTGAGCTGGGCTCTATTACTCTTATAATCTGCATCACAATCCTCAACTAATCTCCAAAAACAGGATGAATGATTCATCTCAATAGTGTGACAAAGTTCATGAATCATCACATACTCTGCTACGTTAGCTGGCATAAAAAGTAGTTTACAATTTAAATTTATATTCTTAGCCATTGAGCAACTTCCCCAACGCGTTTTTTGAGACCTTATACTCAGGCGATTAAAGTGAAAACCGTGTTCTTCCGCTAAATTTTCAATCATTATTGTAAATATTCTTTTAGCTTTTGTTTTACACCAGTTATTTAATATCTTTTTGACAAGTTCCCAATCATCAATTTTTCCCTTAACTTCAAGGTTATTATCAGTTTTTTCTAATAACTGAATGACATTACTGTCAGATTCTATGTATTTAATATCCCACCGTTCATTGAGCAGTTTCAAATCCAAATAGCTAGGGAATATAGCCTTTTGATCAAAAGAAATATTTTTTACATTCTTTAAAACCCACTTTGATTTTTTGTGGATAAAGCTATGCGCCTGTTTTTCAGGCACTCCTCTTGGGAGAACAACACTAAGCTCACCTTTAGAACTTATTTTTATACGAATATATTTAGCTCGACGGGACTTTACAAGTTTGTATGGATAATAGTTATCTCCCGCTAGTTGTAACTGATAGGTCTCACTCACTTTTTATTATTTCATATTCTTTGGAAAAGACATCTTGAAGGTCATCAATCACTTCTGATGCTGATCGACCACTAATCATATGAGACGTCATGAGATCAGATATTGGATGTAAAATATTTTCTTTATCAACCATGGGATAGGTTGCAGATAAACGCTTGATAGCTTTGATAACACTTTCTTCTTTAGGCCTTGGAATATCTACAGGCTCACTAAATACTTTGATTTTCTCACTAGAGTTTTTAGAACGTGATTGTAAAAACTCTCCAAAAGCTAAAAAAGATTCCCTACTTGTATCATCCAACGACTTGAATAGCTTAATCAGCTTACGTTCTTGTTTGTTTGCCTGAGGAGGCATTGCTGGAAGCATAAAAATCCCCTATAAAATTTATTATTTATAATTTACAGATTAATAAGCTAGGTGTCACGAATATTGAAGTAATAGTAGAAAAATATAAAAAAAGAGGGATTGAAGTGGCCTAATAAAAAAGCCCCAAAAATTGGGGCTTTTTTTAACGTGAAGAAAAATTATTTACTGTAATGATGGCTATGCTTTCTAGCACCATTTGGATGGTTATGCCTTGTAGAACGCGTCATGCTATTTGCAGGGTGAAAATGACCATTGCCCACATTTGAACGTCCATTGCTTTGACAGCTATAACGATGCGTATGAGTACGCTTACCGTTTGGGTGCGAATGAGAAACTGAACGTGTACATTTATTAGCTGGATGTCTGTGCTGATTAGCACCTACGTTCTTTGCATTTCCTTGACAGCTGTAATGATGTGTATGTGATCGCTTACCATTTGGATGCGAATGAGAAATTGAACGCGTACATTTGTTTGCTGGATGTCTGTGCTCATCAGCAGAACGAGTCACTTTAGGCTTACAACTGTAACGATGCTTGTGCGCACCACCACCATTTGGATGAGTATGTGATATTGAATTTGTACACTCATTGGCTGGATGCGTATGTGCAATTCCTTTTACCATTGTAGTAGCGGCATTATCTGATGTTGCTGGTTCATTTTGAACCTGTTGTGAACAGGCGCTAACGAATAGGCCAGAGAGCAAAATTGCGCCCAAACTATATTTAGCTTGAATTTTCATATCTTCTTCCTTGATGATTTAATTTGTATATGTATGTAACGAGAGTAAGTTATTTTTAGTTGCCCAATAATATAAACTAATATCCTTCTAGAAGAAAGTCTAACTATTGAGCAGTTAATTTTTATTTTGGGTTAAGCTCATAAGTGATCGATGCCCAACGACTATCCCATACAGCCCCTATTTTCTTTGTCATTTCTTCAGTTGCTTCAAGCATTTGAACAGCATTTATCATGAATTTTCCGCCTTTGGCTTGAGGGATCTCTATTCGCCCTTGCTTATCTGTTGTTAAGTGGCTCTTGAAGAGTTCCCCACCAATACGATTAAACACCGATACATAAGCATCAGCATGAGGCTTTCCCTTCCACAGGAGCTGAGCTTTTATATTTTCATCATCTCTCGTCGTATAAGGGTTTGTTTCTATAACCCATTCAAACAGCAAACCTAATGCACGATCATTGCCTTTACCATTCCCTACTTTGACTAATGATTTTCCGTAGCGACGATAAGATTCTGAAAAATTCTTTTCTGGAAGTCCTTTCTTTTTATGCAGATTTATTACCCAGCCTAAATCCTTATTTTTAATAAAATCCGAAAATTTCTCCCATGTTTCATAGGTAACGGTTGAAGGTGTTGTCACTGCTGATAAAATAGCCAAACCTTCCTCCTCCACTACTTCATTCACTGCTGGTAAATCACCTAAGCGTGATTTTGTTGCTCGTGTCTTTTCACCCATCGTTAACTCTAATAATTTATAGCTCGATTCTAAGTAAGCGTACTTATTACCTTTAAAATCTTGCCCGACTTTTTCGTGGGCACGTAAGTTTTCATTGACCTTTATTGTAAAATTAATAGGTTCTAGCCAAAATTCATGAGCAAAAGCTTGAGCACCCAAACTAAATAAAAAAAAAATACCAAATATTTTTTGTAACACGCTACAATCACCCACAATTTTATTAATAAAGAACTACATTATGCCTTCTCAATATTTACATCTGCAAGTTAAACGATTGTTTATTCTAGTTTTTATTATTTTTAATTTATTAGGATTAACATTATCACTGTCTGCACATGAAATTCGCCCATCCATAATTGATATTCATTTTAATGAGAATGGTGAATATAAAATGTCGATAAAGACAAATCTTGAAGCGATGATTGCAAAGATTGGCGCTGAACATCAAGATACAAATGAATCAAAAAATGCAGACCGCTACAACACATTAAGACAGATGCCCTATGATGTATTAATTGAAGAATTCTCTAATTTCGAACCTTCTTTAATCAATAAAATTCAGCTTAACTTTAATGAAAAACCACAAACACTAACAATTGAAAGTGTTGAAATACCAGACATTGGGGATTTAGATTTAGCCCGAGATTCGGTTATTAATTTTGTTGGCACAATGCCAAGTAATACCAAAACGTTAAATTGGCAGTGGGATAAAAGCTTTGGTAACGCCGTATTAAGAATCAGCTCCTATCAAAATGAAGATTTGTATTCATCTTATTTACTCGATGGAAAAATCAGCGATAACATCACCATAAAAGGACTAAAAGCTCCCAGTAAATGGCAACAATTTAAGACTTATGTACAGGTTGGTTTTGTGCATATCGTTCCTAAAGGGCTCGACCACATTCTATTTGTTGTAGGCTTATTTCTACTTAGCACCCAATTACGCCCCTTACTCATCCAAATTACTACGTTTACACTTGCGCACAGTGTTACCTTAGCTTTGGGGATTTATGGTGTTATCAATATTTCCCCTGCGATTGTTGAACCTCTCATTGCAGCTTCCATTATTTATGTCTGCTTCGAGAATATTTATACCGATCATTTAAGCCGCTGGCGACCTGTAGTCGTGTTCTTATTTGGTTTATTACATGGGCTAGGCTTCGCAAGCGTGTTGAAAGAAATAGGGATTGAATCTTCAAGTTTTGTAACGGGCTTAATTGCATTTAACGTAGGTGTAGAACTTGGCCAACTTAGCGTTATTGCTGCTTGCTTTTTACTTGTGGGGTTATGGTTTAGACACAAAGAATGGTATCGCAATCGTATTACTATTCCAGCATCCGTTGTTATAGCCATTATTGCAAGCTACTGGCTGTATGAGCGCACACTACTTGCTTAAATATTAGCCACTCATCTGCTGTATTAAAACGCATATAGTATTTTAGTGGCTTTAACTCTGGGTTACTTTTATCGTGCTTCTTATGCGAAAAATATTCACAATAAAAAACTCCAACTTTAAAGAAATATCTAAAGACAAAGGCGCTATAGATTTTTTACTTGTTGATGACACAGGTGAAAAAAGAACCGTCTCTGCAATTGCAAAGCTGGGTAGAAACAAGAGAATAATATCTGTCAATGCTATTCATAAACGTGAAACGCCCTTAGTAGAAGCACTTGCTAAAGCCGCAGTAAAAGACACCATAGAAGTTGATTTCACCGGCTTTAATAATGCACACCCTCGTGTGGTGCGCGCGCCATTAGGGAGAACATCTGGAAGCTTCCAGAAAACTATTCCCGAATCACAAATAGTGAAAGGATTTTCAGTTACAAAACAACATTTGATATTGGCGAGTTTCTTTATTATGGCTTTAATTATAGTTGCAATATAAAACCACCTCTCTTCTGTCACTTTTAATTGAGTTTTACATACAAATCAACGAAAAACAGGGGGGGTGGGTAAATAAAAAGGGCTAAAACAGCTTAAAATTAGCCTAAAACAGCTTAAAATTAGCCTAAAACAGCATAAATAGCCAAACTACAGCTACATTTACCATTGCAACAAACACTGCAGCAGAACCCATGTCTTTTGCACGACCTGAAAGCTCGTGAATCTCACCACCAAAGCGATCTACAACGGCTTCAATGGCAGAATTTAGCAACTCAACAATCAACAGCAATAAAACACTGCCAATCATCAAGGCTTTTTCGATACCTGTATCACCTAGCCAAATAGCAAGCGGGGTGGAAACTATAAGCAAAAAGACTTCTTGTCGAAAAGCTTCTTCGTGCTTATAAGTTGCCTTAAGGCCAAGCCACGTAAAGCCTAACGCCTTAATCCAGCGTGTTATTCCTGTATTACCACTGCCTGCCATGTTAATTACCTATAGCTTTCTATTGAAGGACACGAACATATCAGATTTCGATCACCATAAACATTATCAACACGGTTAACCGCTGGCCAGTATTTGCTGGTTGCAATTACGCCTTTAGGGAATATCGCAGTCTGCTTATCATATGCATGATTCCAGTCTTCGGTTAAATCAACCAAGGTATGCGGTGCATTAACTAACGGATTATCTTCAAGCGTCCAATCGCCGTTTTGTACTTTGGCAATTTCTTCACGAATCGCAATCATCGCATCACAAAAACGATCTACTTCATATTTTGATTCTGATTCTGTTGGCTCGATCATCAATGTTCCTGCTACGGGGAATGACATAGTCGGCGCATGGAAACCGTAGTCCATTAACCGTTTTGCGATGTCTTCTTCACTAATACCCGATTCTGCCTTTATTGGACGAATATCAATAATACATTCGTGCGCTACATGACCATGCTCACCACGATAAAGCACGGGGTAATGTTTAGCTAAACGCTCGGTAATGTAGTTTGCGCTCAATATCGCTATTCTTGAGACTTTAGCATTTCCTTCTGCACCCAACAGCTTCATGTACATCCATGAAATAGGCAGGATTGATGCGCTACCAAAGGGTGCAGCTGATACTGCGTGGGTTTTTGTCTCTTCGTTCTCATTATCGATATGACCTGGAAGAAACGGGATTAAATGGCTGCGAACACCAATCGGCCCTACACCTGGCCCGCCGCCGCCGTGAGGAATTGCGAAGGTTTTATGTAAATTGAGATGCGAAACATCTGATCCGAACTTGCCCGGCTTTGATAAGCCCACTTGCGCATTTAAATTAGCGCCATCTAAGTAAACTTGTCCGCCATTGTCATGAATAATATCGCAAACTTCAACAATCGCTTCTTCAAATACACCATGCGTTGATGGGTATGTGACCATGATACAAGCCAAATCATCTTTGTGGTCTTCTGCCTTTTTGCGAAGATCCGCGACATCAATATTGCCGTTATCATCACAATCAACCAATACGATTTTCATGCGCGCCATCGCGGCTGATGCTGGGTTTGTGCCGTGTGCAGAGGTTGGAATTAAACAAATATTACGATGCCCCTGCCCGATGCTTTTATTGTATCGGTTTATGGCAACTAAGCCTGCATACTCGCCTTGTGCGCCTGAGTTAGGCTGCATAGAAACAGCGTCATAGCCTGTCACTTCTGCCAGCCAGCTTTCTAGCTCGTCGATCATTTTCTTATAACCCAGTTTTTGATCTGCGGGTGCAAACGGATGAATGCTACCAAATTCCGCCCAACTGATCGGCATTAGCTCGGTTGCTGCATTCAATTTCATGGTACATGAGCCCAAAGGTATCATTGCATGAACTAATGATAAGTCTTTGTTTTCTAGTCGCTTTAGGTAGCGCATCATTTCAGTTTCTGAATGGTGTTGATTGAATACTTCGTGCGTTAAGAAAGCTGATGTGCGCTGATACGCTTCTGGAATACCTGACTCACATTTTGCCGCGACAATTTGTGCATCAAGTGTTTCCACATTAAAGTTATGATCATCGCCAAAGAAAATATCAAATAATTCAGCAACATCTTCTGCTGTTTTAGTCTCATCAAAACTCACGCCTAACTTATCATTATCGACAATGCGTAGGTTAACGCCTTTATCTAAAGCACGTTGATAAATCTCTGATTGATGTTTGCCTACACCAATGGTCACAGTATCAAACCATGAAGTATTCACCAAATATTCTGCTTTGGATAAATCACTTTGGCGAACTGCCGCTACCAAAATACTGCCCAAACGATTAATGCGTGATGCGATTGTTTTTAAACGCTCAGGACCATGATAGGTTGCGTACATGCCTGCCATATTGGCAAGTAGTGCTTGCGCGGTACAAATATTGGATGTCGCCTTTTCGCGACGGATATGTTGTTCACGTGTTTGCATTGCCATGCGTAATGCAGGATTACCTTGGCGATCTATTGACACACCAATTACACGACCTGGAATGGAACGCTTAAACTTATCTTTTACAGCGAAGAAACCTGCATGAGGGCCACCGTTACCCATCGGTACACCAAAGCGTTGCGAGTTACCAAAGACCATATCAGCATCCATTTCACCAGGCGATTTCAGCATCACCAATGCCATTAAATCAGAGGCTACACAGACCAATGCTTTTTGCGCGTGAGCTTGCGTGATGATTGGCTCAATATTGGTGATATTACCTATAGCGCTTGGGTATTGGAGTAGTACACCAAATACTTCGTGCTGCTCTAACTCTTCTGCTGGGTTACCCACAACTAACTCAAATCCAAAATATTGTGCGCGTGTTTTTAACACTTCTAAAGTCTGTGGAAACACTCCTTCATCAACAAAGAACTTATCCGTTTTTAATCGGTTAGAGCGTTTACATAAAGCCATTGCTTCGGCTGCTGCGGTTGCCTCATCCAATAATGAAGCGTTCGCCATATCCATGCCCGTTAAATCCATTATCATCTGCTGATAATTTAACAGTGCTTCTAAACGCCCCTGTGAAATCTCTGGCTGATAGGGTGTGTATGCAGTATACCAACCTGGGTTTTCTAACACATTGCGCTGAATAACGGCTGGCACAATCGTGTCGTAATAGCCTTGACCGATATAGGATTTATTCACCTTATTCTTATTAGCTACCTCACGTAAATAAGCAAGCCCTTCGCTCTCGGTACAACTGCTTGGTAAATTAAGAGGATCACGCGTACGAATGCTTTCTGGTACAGTTTGATCTATCAATTCATCCAGTGATGCAACGCCAATGGTTTTTAGCATTGCGATAGTATCTTCACTGTTTGGGCCAATATGGCGCGAGGTGAAATCGTTAGATTGTTTTAGGGTGTTCAGGGCTGTGGTTTTCATAATGACTTTTACTTTTCTTGAGCTTTTGGGGGTAATTATAAATCTATAATAACTGTTCAGATTGCCCTTTAGTTCGTCCAAGTACAAGACAGAAAATGTGAGGTGTATAAAAATCATACATAAACATTTTCTAACACAGTAATTGGGCGAAATAGAGGGTAAGCTGGACAGTGCTACTCTTGGTAAAATGCCTCGTATGCATCTGCATCCATCAATGCTTCAACATCTTCAACATTTGCTGGTTTAATTACAAAAATCCAACCTTCACCAAATGGCGCGCTATTAATTAGCTCTGGCTCGCTATCTAATGCTTCGTTTACTTCTGTGACTTCACCTTCAAGTGGTGCGAACATATCTGAAGCGGCTTTTACTGACTCGATTACGCCACAGTTTTCTTCTGCATTTAATACTGTTTCTAATTCTGGTAGCTCAACGTATACCACGTCACCTAATAGACCTTGTGCATGATCTGTTATGCCTACTGCATAAGTGCCATCGCCATTGTCGCGTAGCCATTCGTGGGTTTGTGTGTATCTAAGATCACTTGGATTTTCGTTGCTCATGATTTTTCTCCTGGTATTTAAATTTCTTAAATAAAAGAGAGAAGATAGAAATTAAAGGCTACGATACCTTCTAGCTTTCTACCCCCTCCCTAACCCTCTCCCTGCTAGGGGAGAGGGGACTTTTACCTGAATCCGTGACTTCAATGCGGATAACAGAGCGTAAGCTATTGGTTTAGCACGGGATTTTAAAAAATCTTAGCTTCACCCTTAGGTTAAGCGGGTATTTTTTAAACCCATGATGAATCAATAGCTTACGCTCTGTGCCGTAATGAATTCACGGATTCAGGTTTTAGTTTGTGCCTGTTCTAAACGAGTGCTTTACCGTTTCTAACAAACGGCGGTCTTACTATCCTTGCTTTTAACT
>JALSLX010000090.1 GCA_026988095.1 Thiotrichaceae bacterium | reverse complement strand
TTCTGTTTTAATGCCTTTTGCTATATCTTTTGCAAAGACTTCTAGTTTTGCTTTGTTCATAATTTACCTATCCTTATCCTGTTGGATTAATGATAGGCAATTACACAGATTTTGTTACAGTCTCTAATAAAGGCATTTATTTAGACCACCCCCCAGGGCCAACGCATTAAAATAAACAAAGAATCAATGACTTAGGTCGTACGACAGAAGAAAAAACATTTGACTTCTAAAATATAGAAGGCATTGGCAACAATATCCTCTAATATTTTATATGTTTTTAGAAGCCAATAGCTTTAAAACTTTATTTTCTGTTAAGTTATTGATATTTGGTAATATTTTAATGCGTTGGCCCTGGACCACCCCCCCTTATTTTCGATGATTTGTAAGAAAAACTGATGAAAATAGAATCTTTTTAAAGCAATCCACTCCGTTTTATCCCCAAATAAGCATTTATTAAGTCCACCGTCAGCTTGTCAGGGCTTACATCAATGGTATTAATCCCACTGTGTGTTAACTGTTCAAAAGTTTTTTGTCTGTGTAGAAGATACTGCTGAGTGGCTGAATTGTCGATAGCAGTTTGTAAGTCATCTACGGGTATTTTGAGGACATCATCAATAGTTTTTTCACGCAAACTTGCAAGTAATACTAAATGGCGTTTCTTTAGTAGATTTACCGCAGGGATTAATTCATCGCTATCTTCATCACGAAGATTGGTTAGTATAATGACTAATGCACGTTTTTTATGGCGGATTAACAAGTCTGTCGCCGCCTTGCTGTAATCAGGCGATTCAGTGCTAGGCTGTAAATCATAAACGGTATTTAGAATGCTTTGCACTGTGTGCTGTCCTTTACGTGGCGCTATCCAGCGTGGGTCTTCGCCAGCGAAAGTCGTTAAGCCAACGGCATCACCTTGTTTTAATGCTACATACGAGAGTAGTAGCAATGCGTTTAAAGTATGATCAAAATGTGAAAGGTCATCGTCTTTCGCCAGCATTCGGTGTCCACAATCGAGCATAAAGATGATTTCTTGATCGCGCTCGTCTTGATATTCTCGTGAAATTAACTTTTGGAGTCGTGAAGTAGCTTTCCAATCAATTTGTCGTATAGCATCCCCTTCTCGGTATTCACGTAACTGATGAAAATCCTGTCCTTCACCACGGCGAGGCTTTTTTATGATACCCATTTGACTCAAGTTATTGTCTGTCGCTAGTAGAGCATAATGTGAGATGGCAGAAAAGTTAGGGTAAACATTCGTTGTGCTGCGCACAGGCAATTTAATACTTCTTTTCCAAAAGGTAAAATATGATTGCAATTGTATTTGCACGAGAGGAAAGACTATTTTCCCACGTTCATTGGCAATGATTTTATATTGAATATCAGCGTGTTGCTCAGCAGATATACTAAGCTGAACAGGCAAACCTTCAGAATGAACTTGGGTAGGGAAGTGGTCGTAAACAGATAGGCGTTGCGCGCGATTACTGACGTTATGGACTTTTAATCCTACAAAGCGGCTAACGCCAAGCGGTAATGAGCCTGCTAAATTCCTTTCTATTTCTATCGCCTGCGTTGAGCTTTTAAGTAAGTAACTCATGGCAAGATCAAGTAGTAAAATAAATAGTGTTGCCAGCGTTAGAAATTGCCAAACAGGTATTAATGATGGCATAAAAATAGCAAGCAACCCAATAACTGCGACTCCTGCAAGTAGGTAGAAAGTATTTTTATCTGGAATAGGAAGCATGATGTAATGTTTGCTGTATAGCCGAAGCTTACTGGCGAGGTGCCTCAATCTTATCCAAAATACCTTGGAGGATTTGATCGGTGTTATAGCCTTCTAACTCCATCTCTGGCGCTAAGCCAACACGATGACGCAATACAGGTAATGCAATATTTTTAATATCATCAGGTGTGATGTGGTCACGTGCATTTAACATTGCTTGCGCACGTGCTGCCGCAATGAGTGAAATACTGCCACGAGGGCCTGCACCAATACTCAGTCCCTGCCAATCACGTGTTGCGCGCACAATACGCACGGCGTAATCAATGACGCTTTGATCAGCTTCAATATTAGATGTCAAATTTTGCATGGCAGCAATAGTTTCAGGGCTTGCAACAGCTTGAACATTTGATATGTTTAATTGATTGCCTGTTTGTTTATTGGTAACTGCTGCCACCATTAAAGCTTCCTCTTTGTCATCAGGGTATTCAATAAAAATCTTAAGTAAAAAACGGTCTAACTGTGCCTCGGGTAGCGGATAAGTGCCTTCTTGTTCCAATGGGTTTTGTGTTGCTAAGGTCATAAAGGGTAATGGCACAGGATGTGCCTCACCTTCTATTGTCACTTGTCTTTCTTGCATAACCTCTAACAATGCTGATTGTGTTTTAGCAGGTGCGCGGTTTATTTCATCGGCAAGCAATAAGTTGGTAAATACAGGGCCTTTACGAACAGAAAAGGTTTTATTGTCCATATCATAAAGTGTATGACCTGTAATATCAGCAGGCATTAAATCAGGGGTGAATTGTATGCGATTAAACTGACCTGAGAATGTAGCGGCGAGTGCTCGCACTAATAAGGTTTTTCCAAGCCCTGGAACACCTTCAATTAATACATTACCACCAGCAATAAGTGCAATGAGCGTTTCATGCACAACTTGTTTTTGTCCAATGACGGCTTTGCTTATTTCTGCTTTAAGCAGTGCTGCAAGTTCGCTGGCTTGTTGTAGTGTCATATCAGTCATAAGTTAATTCCTGTGTTACTTCTTTATCGAATATTAAAGGTTGTTTCTGATTGCTTCGATGTCTTTGATTAATTGTGTAAAGGTTTCTGCTTGTTCAAAGCTTGGATTGTTGGTATCTGAAAAGAGTAATTTCTGTAATGATTCAGGCTTCATCCTAGTTTGTTCTGCCAGCAACATTATTTGTTCTTCTTTTGTGCGTTGCTCCCAACCTGGGTGGATGCGTGTAAGGCGATGTAATAAAGCCTTACGAGAGCTTTCAATTAGCTTTGATTTCTTGCCATGTTTCCAATAAAAGTTACCACTGCTACTGATATGTTCATTTAAACTGCGGCGATCTTCCGCTTGTTTGGGAATCATAGGTCCGAAGCGATGCGTGCTACGTAATAGCCAGGCGCCAAATAATAGCAATAATGAAAGTATAAACGTCCAAGACTTACTCCATAGAATATCCCATAGCGAAGGCATTTCATCATTGGTTATTAACCAAACGGCTTGTGGTTGAGTTATGGGTTTATGCAAGCCGTGAATTAAGTGCCAAAGTATCTCGGCGTGGTCTGCTTTTTCGATAGCTCTATTTTCAAAAAATGACATATCAGCAATCAAGGTAACTAAGCCACTGCCTACTTTTTGACGAATCATAAATGTATTGTCATCCAAGTCCACTTTTTCGGTAACATCTTCGAAGTCTTTATCTAATAAAATAGTGCGGTAACGGGTTAAATCGAGAGCTAGTTTTTTATCAACATCTTTTAAGCGGATTTTATCGATGTTGTCGGTATTATCTAAGTTATTTTTTTTAGCCCCTGTAACATCAGCACCAATAAACTCATCAATCATCGTTTCAACATCTTCATCAGGGTCTACAAAATAAGTTCGTGAGCCTGTTCGAACGCCAAGAAATCGTTGTAAAGGGTCGGGGCTATATTTTTTTGATTTTTTAATATCATTAATTTTTTCTGAGCCACTGTATTTCCAGTCTTTAGTGGTTTTAGCAATGATATGGCCACCAGATTTTACCCAATCAATGAGTTCTAACGTTCGTTTTTCTGAGAGTGTAGAGCGATTCGTGTCAATCAACAAAACGGTATTGGTGTCAGGAAATCCATTTAAACCTTGTACGCTTTCCTTGGTTTCAGTTTTGATACCCATGCGTTTTAAAAATAGTCGTGCCGCGTAAAGTGGGTTTTTGCGCGCTTCTCCTCTAAAGCCTGTGTGTGTAGTTACTTCTTTGTACTCATATGTTTGGTAAAAGTTATAAATACCTAAGCCTACAATTATAAAAAGTAACAAGGCTAGGAGAGCTACGGTGAGCTTATTACTCATCACGTTCACCTTGCTTGGTCGTTTTTGCATTGGTATCAAAAGCAAAATCAATAGCCCAACGATCAAATAGTATTTGCATATCTGATTCGCTAGGTGAGCGATGTGCATAAGCAATTAATTGCCACTGCGCCGTTAAGGATTTTAAATAGCCTTGTTTGGTATCATTGAGTTTTAACGATGCGTGTTTTAAAACATCCCCCTCAGTATGGCTATTTTGTAATTTAACTTTCTCTTGATTAATTAGACGTATTAGAGCGCCACGATACAGCAAACTAAGCGCTTCACGGTGTTGTTCTGATTGCCAGAGGTTGCGTGCTTCATCCACAATGTTCTGGGGTAAGGACTCTGGACGAACATCCATACCAAACATGACTTCTGGTGATTGGTATTCATCTTTTGATTTACGTTTTCCTTGGAATAAATACATCCAACGATCACGGAAATATATTAGCAATATAATCCCAAAGGCAATGAGTAACCAAAGTCCAAATTCAATTATGAAACCAAAAACTTTGGCGGTAGGTTCTAATAGTGCTTTGAGTTTGTCCCAAAAATCTAGATCAATGTCTTTTTTCTTTTCTTCTTTTTCTTTTTTTATCCAGCGGTGAGAAATTTCTTTATCATCCAGATTTTTAGTGAGCATGACTTCTTTGATCACATCATCGGATTTATCAGATGTGAGTCGAGTATCATTTAGGTACTCAATATCTGTAGTAATATTTTCTGTGCTCTCAGCATAGCTAGGGCTTGGAGATAACAATAAGCTACCCGTAAAAAACATGACAAATAAAATGGATATTAAAGGTTGTGAGGCTTGTTTTAATCGGCTTGCCAGTTTTCTAAAGTCCAGTTCAATATCCCAAGCTTCTAGCTGTGTACGACGGTTGATATAAAGTGCAAAGTTACCAGCAATATAAAAAGGGTGTACAGCCGTTACGACAACTACATAAAAGCAATAGTTTAAAATATCTAACCAGCGCGCATAATCTACACTTTTTCCAAATAAATTATCAAAGAAATCACGCTGAATATTTTCGGGTAAAAATAAAAATAATAATACAAAAAGAGATAAACTTAGAATCACCTCAATTAGCCATAAACCAATAGTCAGCCAAATAGCTTGTGAGTGTGAGGCGATATGCAATATATTTTGTCTGCTAGCTCTTGGATCACCGCGTAATTGTTCGAGCTGCCAAAGGGGTAAATTAAAACCACGAGATAACGAAAAACGCCTGAATGTCATCGTTTGAAAAAATCCAGTATTCCATATCAGTGAGGGCAGTGCTTTTAAGGCCTGCCAGCTTGTCAGCTCCTCATTAAAAAGCTTATGGCTGATGATGTGCAAAACCAAGCGATCAAAAAGTGGTTTGAGCCACCAAAATACCACACCTGCGATCCAAAATTCACCTTCAGGTACGATAAGAAATAAAGGTATTCCAATGCCAAAAGTGAGGATTGCTAATGGTATATAAATGGCTTTCCACCATTTTTGTACCATAGAAAACCCTAGGTCTACAGCCTCCCAAGGGTTTCGTAAGCGGATATTGGCTTGTACTTCGTTTAAATTCACGTGGTTTTACGCCCTACAAAAATAAAGTAGGCGGTGACAAGCGCCCATAGGCAAACCCCCACGACATATTTAATCATTACAGGCATGACAGTTGATGACCAAAAAGCCTCTATAAATGCAGCAATAATGCTAAACACGATAACTCCATACATTATTTTTACGGCTATCTTTCCGTTATCAACGAGCGCGCGCCCACGGGATTTTCTACCTGGCATAATTAAAGCTTGTGCCAGTTTTAAACCAGCGGCACCAGAGAGAAAAGCAGCTTGTAACTCAAAAGCACCATGCCCAACAACAAAGCCCCAAAAGGTATCGTAGTAACCGATATAAGTCATGTGTCCAAAAGCAGCACCAAGAAAAATACCGTTAAATAATAAAAAGAATAGGGAACCAATGCCAAACAGCATGCCCCCAGCAAATAATTGAAAATCAATGCCAATATTATGTTTGATATAAAAACCAAACATATATATATCACTGTCTGATTCTCGTTCTCGCCCTAATTTATCGTGTAATTCAGGGTCATACATACTCTCAAGGTCACGTACTTGGCTTCCATCCATCACGCTATAAATTAAATCTGGGTAAAACTGAATAGCAACGAGTATGGCTATAAAAGGCACATAGAATAAAAAAGCGGCAATACTAACCACCTTCCACTCTTGGCGAACCAATGCAGGAAACCCCCCAGCAAAAAACTGTAAGATATCTCGCCAAAAATGTGTACGTGTACTGTAGAGCTTTTGATGACCACGTATCACGAGTTTGTTTAACCGCTCTACTAAAATAGGGCTATATAAACGAGAGTTTGCTAGTGCAAAATGATGACAAATTTGTCGATACACATGGGGGAAATCAATCTCATCAGGAGCTTTCACTGGTTTTTTCTTGCTTTTCTTTTTCCAGCGTGAAAGCTCTTGATAGTCGATCCACTCTTCAAAATTCTTCCAAAGCGCTTCATGCTTATTTATAAATTGAGATTGTCTAATTGCACTCATCTAGCGATTCCCCATTATCCAACTGGATATTCCCATTAATCGAGACGCAGGGGCAGGATCATCTTTATCGAGTAAAGGTCCTGTGAGTTTTGCCAGCTCATCTGCACGGTCGTCTGTTAAATAAGGGCGGCGTTGATAAAACCGAATCAAGGCTTGTTGCTCATTGAGTTTGAGTGACACAGGAGGTGTGATCGGATCAGCTTTAATTTCATCCAATACGTTATGTTCAAGCGCTTTATGAAGTACAACCGTGCTGGCAACTAAGTCACCAAGGCGTTGAAAACGATTGCTAATCATCATGCTGACAAAACCAAATCCATAGAAAAAGGGTAGAAAATCAACAAAGCGAAGTAAATTTCTAATGACTGAAGCGGCTGGTGTGATGGGGCTGGCATTTTCCATGGTCACGTATAAATTGAATGCCTTTTTACCAGGTGTTTGACCATTTTTATAAAGCTCAAAATAAACAGGGTAAAACCATTCTAAAAGGAAAGAAATAATCAAGCCAATACCCATGCCCGTGTTACCCATAAAGGCTAAAACTGAAAACATGACAGCATTGATAGCAAGACGAATTAAAATATCGATCATCCACGCAAGCATACGCGGGACTGGTCCTGCGGGTGATAATCTGAGGCTGATACCTTCGGGGGTATTGACGTGGTAAAGGGTGTCGAGGGACATTAAGATTTTACAACTATGCTCATCATTAAAAGTGATCAGAATTGTAGCAGAAGTAATTTAAATATTTTTGGAAAAAAGATGGTCGGTTTATGAAAAATCATGAGCAAAAAAAAGGGCAGTTCAAGATGAACTGCCCTTTTTTACCAAAACTTATGAAACGAGTGTTATTCGATACCACCGTCCATTTCGTCTTGCCATTTTTTAAGCTCATCCCATTTGCCATCAGCAGCTAGTTTAGCTTGTTTGGGCCATGTGGCTGGCTTCATCATACCGAAACGACCTTCAGACTCATCAAGAATCTTCTGGATCTTAGCTTCTGTAGACTTAGCAACATCAGCAAATGACGCAAGACCTGCAGCAGCTAGAGCTTCAGCAGCTTTTGGGCCTACACCTTCAATCTTTGTTAGATCGTCAGCGCCTGATGCTTTCTTAGGTGCAGCCTTTTTAGCGGCTGGCTTCTTTGCTACAGTTTCTTTTTTAGGTGCTGCTTTCTTAGTTGCTTTAGCATCGCTATCAGCTTCATCAGTTTTTGCTTTTTTAGCTGGTGCTGCCTTCTTAGTCACAGCGCCTTTGCCGTTAATGCTTTGAATTTCAATTTGTGTGAAGTTTTGACGATGACCTGTACGCTTTTGATGATGCTTACGACGTCTAAACTTGATGATTTCAACTTTTTTGCCACGACCATGAGCAACAACTTCAGCTGTTACCTTTGCGCTAGCAATCGTTGGAGTACCTACAGTGAGCTCGTCACCATCAGATATCATTAATACGGTATCGAAATCGAAAGATGCGCCAACTTCTGCATCGATAGTTTCAACTTTTAATTTGTCACCAGGCGAAACACGGTACTGTTTGCCACCTGTTTTGATTACTGCGTACATTTTATTATTCCTTCAAATACGAGTGATGATTGGGGTGTTTTTCTCAGCGTATAGCTAAGTCGCGCGATTAGACGCGATAAACCCCCTGATGTCAAGCATAGTGTTATAAACTAGGTGAAAATTGTAACTCTTTTGGGTTTGTTAGTCTAAGATTAGGCGATAGTAATTTAAGGTTGGATAAGAAGTGTCAGAAAAACAAAAATTCAGCAGTATCAGTTTAGCTAAACAATTCAAATGGTTGTTGTCAGAAGAAAAGTTACTAGGCTGGTGGCCCGCATGGTGGATGATGCGTTTAAAGGTGACATCTTTAGATAACGATTGGAGAGAGGTACGTATTACTTTGCCACTCACTTGGATTTCACGAAATATGGGCGGCAGTATGTTTGGTGGCTTTCAAGCATCACTTGCTGATCCGATTGCGCCGATGGCTTGTGCCAGAGTATTTAGTGATTATCATGTGTGGACGCGCCGACTTACTGTTGATTTTCGAAAACCAGGTAACAGTGATTTAGAGTTACGATTTGATTTTCCCCCAGAAAAAGAAGAAGAGATATTTAAAGAATTAGCAGAAAGAGGGCGCAGTACGCCAACGTTTGAATATGGGCTTTATCGAAAGGATGGCTTGATGTGTACAAAGGTAGAGTGCGTTGTAGCAATTCGTAAAAAAGGCTATGCAGAAGGTCACGGTAGTTAGACTGTGGTGTTAATGAATAAAATGAGACTGCTGGGCTTACCGCTTTAGAGTAAAATTCAATGAATATTAAAAATATCACCTCACAAATTATACTTGTTTTATTAGTTACAGCCTGCGGTAGTGAAGCGATAATCATGCAATCTGTGTGAATTAAGTATTCTATCCCGCAATAATCATTAGATTATAAAGCCACCCCCCCTCTTTTTCGATGATTTGTGTGAAATCTACCCCTATTTACCCTCTGTAAACTCACAGTTTAATCACTTATACTTCCTCGCCATTCAAAATTAGTAGTTTTTCTATGAAAGTCAGCGGTATTGTTAAAAGCTTAAACGTTTTAAATAATAATAAACTGTTTCAGTTCTTTATTATCTCGGTAATTGTGATTTCTGCATTGATGATAGGTGTAAAAACCTATGATATTGATCCATCATATCTAAAAATTCTCACCTTCATTGATATTGCGATTACTTATCTGTTCTTATTTGAAATCATCGTAAGGTTTTTTGGGGAAGGGCACTCTCTATCATTTTTTAAAAAGGGCTGGAATGTATTCGATACGCTTATTGTAGGGGTTAGCCTCATTCCTATAGATGATTCAGAAGTTGTTTTACTTGCTCGCCTTGTAAGAATCTTCCGTGTGTTGCGTTTGATTTCTATTATTCCAGAACTACGCATTTTGATTTCTGCTCTAATAAAAGCATTGCCACCCATGGGTTATGTTTTATTACTCATGTTCATCATCTTCTATATTTACGCTGCAGTGGGTAGTTTATTGTTTGATCAAATAAATCCAACTTTGTGGGGTGATATTTTGGTTTCTATGCTGACCTTATTTAGAGTCGTCACCTTTGAGGATTGGACAGATGTAATGTACGAGACCATGGAAGTTTATCCCTTGTCATGGATTTTTTATCTAACCTTTATATTCCTAAATGCCTTTGTGTTCTTAAATATGATGATTGGTATCGTGATTGAGCGAATGCAAAGCGAGCATGATGCCTATAATTTAGAAAATGGTATTGGTGAAGCTGCAGAGTTGAAGCATGTGCGTGAAGATACACGGGCTATTTTAGCTAGGCTTGAATCTTTAGAAAAACAACTGAATGCAAACAATAAATCCACTAGACAAACGTAAGCCTTACTTGTCTAATGGCAACCACTTTATTGAAAAATAGCTGAAGATAAAACTATGACTGAACAAGAAAAACCACTCAACTTCATCGAAAAAATCATCGAGGCAGATCTAGCATCAGGTAAAACTAAGCAAGTCCATACGCGTTTTCCACCCGAGCCAAATGGGTATTTGCACATTGGCCATGCAAAATCGATTTGCTTGAACTTTGGTTTGGCTAAAAAGTTTGGTGGGGTCTGTAATTTACGTTTTGATGACACCAACCCTGAAAAAGAAGACGTTGAGTATGTTGAGTCAATCAAACGAGATGTTGAGTGGCTAGGCTTTAAATGGGAAGGGGATATACATTACACATCAGACTATTTTGACCAGCTATACGCTTGGGCAGTTGAGCTAATAAAAGCAGATAAAGCTTACGTTTGTCATTTAAATCAAGAAGAAACACGTGAATACCGTGGCTCATTAAAAGAGGCGGGCAAAGATAGCCCTTATCGTAACCGCACAGTAGAAGAAAACCTTGCAGAATTTGAAAAAATGCGAGCAGGTGAATATGAAGAAGGTGCTTGTGCGTTACGTGTAAAGATTGATATGGCAAGCCCAAATATGCAATTGCGTGACCCTATAATCTATCGCATTAAAAAAGCAACACACCACCAAACAGGTGATAAATGGTGTATCTATCCATCTTATGATTATGCGCACGGGCAGGGTGATGCAATAGAAGGCATCACGCACTCGGTTTGTACGCTAGAGTTTGTTGAGCATCGTCCATTGTACGAATGGTTTATTGAAAACTTGCCTGTGCCAGCTAAGCCGAAGCAATATGAATTCTCACGCTTAAATGTAAATTACACCATCACCAGTAAACGTAAACTAAAACAGTTGGTGGATGAAAATGTGGTGAAAGATTGGGATGATCCAAGAATGCCGACCATTTCAGGTATGCGTCGTCGTGGCTATACACCAAAATCTATCCGTGATTTTATTGATAGTACAGGCGTGACTAAAGTTGATGGCGTAGTTGATGTTAGCCAGCTCGAATTTGCAGTACTTGAAGACTTAAATGAAAAAGCACCACGCGCGATGTGTGTGTTAAACCCGCTTAAAGTCACTTTAATTAACTACCCAATTGAAGAAACAGAATATCTAACAGCACCAGTGCATCCGCAAAATGAAGAAATGGGTACACGCACACTGATATTCACGCGCGAAATATATATTGATAAAGATGACTTTAGAGAAGAAGCCAATAAAAAATACAAACGCTTAGTCAAAGGCAAACGTGTTCGCCTTCGCAATGCCTACATCATTGAAGCAGATGAGTGTGTGAAAGATGAAAAGGGTGAAATTATCGAAGTCATCGCACGTATTATAGAAAATACAGTCGGCAAAAACCCAGAAGATGGGATAAAAGCCAAAGGTGTTATCCAGTGGGTATCAGCCGAACATAATGTGGACTGTGAACTGCGTGTTTATGACAGGCTATTTAATGAAGTTGCACCCGATGCTGGTGGTAAAGACTTCATGGAATCGGTCAATCCTGAAAGTCTGAAAGTGCTAACAGGCTGTAAAGCAGAGATTGCTCTGCAAGATCCTGTCTCTGATATTCCGTATCAATTTGAGCGTGAAGGTTACTATTTTTTAGATTCTGATGCAGAAAATGACCCTGAAAAAGGGATTGAAAATCAGAAGTTGATATTTAACAGAACGATTAGTTTGAGAGATACCTGGAAATAATTTCACAATACCTGTCACGGCGGTATCCATAGCTAGTTTATAAATGAATTAGGGAATGCCTGTGCCGCAATGATGGGTTTATGGTTCTTTATCAATGGAGGGAGCTGAAACACTTAATTTTCAGGTTACTTCAAACTCAAAGGATCATCAGGGTCAATCCCATCCATAAATGGCAGACTTACCTCAACATTCGTTACTTGATAAACCAAGCCCATCCAATTCGCCATAATCGCCGCGGCTGTATCATGCCAGCTGTTATCAATATGCTCCAACACGAGTGCTTCAGGAAATACAGGCACTTCGCGTGATTCATCAATCGCCTTAATCAAACGATATTGATATTCATCAAAAATAGCTTCAGAGAATTTATTAAAATAGTTTGCAGGGAAGGGTGGGTATTCAACGACCTGACCCTTGTTGTAGGCGAGTGAAAATAACCCCACCTCACGCTTATATTCTTTTAATAAGCTAATACTGTCGTATTCAGGATGCCCCTGAAAATATACGGTACGAAAGCCATCAGTACTAACAGCCATTTGTACCCCTGCTTCTTTGCTCTCGGCTAATATTTGTAAACCTGCTACTTCAAATTGTGATCTATCTATTTGATTAAAGCGAGAATGCGGCACATCAAAACGCGTGTTAATCCCATAAACCAGCGGATGCAATTTATCCGTCACACGATGGCTATAGACACCCCAGCGTTTCTTATTAAGATGACGGCGAGGTTGGTTATGATGTAATTCTAACGATGCATGAGTGGCAAGGCATGAGCAAAGTGTCGAAGTCACATTCTCATGCGCCCAA
Source organism: Thiotrichaceae bacterium (assembly GCA_026988095.1). Classification (GTDB taxonomy): domain Bacteria; phylum Pseudomonadota; class Gammaproteobacteria; order Thiotrichales; family Thiotrichaceae; genus Cocleimonas. The sequence continues at coordinate 1,468 of JALSLX010000090.1, read as the reverse complement.
TTGAAAACCTCGCTCAAAGGCTCCCAAAATGGCTCATCAGGCAAACGCGGTTGCGTTACATTGGCACCTGTGATGATAAGCGCATCCAGCCCCATCGCTTTGATTTCTTCAAAAGTAGAATAATACGCATCAATATGTTGCTGAGCTTTCTCGCCACGTTTAAAAATAGGCAAGGTAAACGGATGTACATAAAACTGCGCGATGGGGTTGCTCTCACCCACCAATCTAAAAAACTGACGTTCAGTGGCTTGTAACGCGGCATCAGGCATCATATTCAGCAGGCCAATATGAAGCCCGCGAATCTCTTGGCTATGCGCATCACCATCACGCAAGACGATGCGTCCTTCTTCGCGAAGGCGCTCAAATGTAGGCAAATTATTGTGGGCAACTAATGGCATTATTAATCTATCCGTTTATATCTGTTTTTAGCTCCCTCTACCCAGCGGGGGCAGGGCTGGGGAGGGGGGAGAATGTTAAACGCTTATCAATTCTCAAGCTTTCTACCCCCTCCCTAACCCTCCCCCTGCTAGGTAGAGGGGACTATTAAAGTGCTTTCTCAACCAAAGCCAAAAAATCAGACTCGGTCTTAATCTTATACAAATCTTCCGTCTTAATCGTATAACCATACTTCTGGGCAATCTCCTCATAACGAGGAATCCGCGAATAAAATAAACGCGGAAACACCCAGCGCACAAACTCATCAGGGTTTACCATCGCCACGTATTCGAGGTCATTTTCTTGCATATAAATGCCAAGCTGTTCATCTAAATAAGCGGCGCGGTAATACATTGGTTTTGGCGCGGCAGTTGCGCGCGAAATCAAACGTTTCTCGTCTTCTTCATTGGCTTGAATGTAAATAAAGATAGTATTTTCAGCCAGCATATCCAAAAGGCTATCATCTTCTAACTCACAAATGCTACCGCCAGCATCATTAATAAAATGATTAAAACCATATATTTGACGAGCTTTCTTAATAAACTCAGGCACATCTTTCATAGCGGCGACTTCAGCATCGTTAAATAATTGTTGGCGATGCTTAAACTCCTCAAGTGGCAAACCACCCAATTCAGGGTCGCCAATCTTGCCAAGAAAACTTGATACTACGTCCAAATTATCAATCGTAATATTATTGTTGATATAAATAGAATCAGAGCGCAATAAATCACGCAAAAAAGGCACTTGCATCGCCTTAATTTTAATATTATCAAGGATCGGCTCGTTCAAATAACGCGTACCAATACGGTAATCACCCGAGTAATGAAACCAATCACTCTTGCGTAAAATATTCGATAAAAAAGTCTTACCCACGCCAGACATACCCAATAAAGTGATGGATTTATGCTCTAGATCGCGGAATTCTTGGGCGTTTAGCTTCACGTTTTAAATTCTCATGGTTTATAGGTGAGTTATTCACAGTATAACGCATACAAAACATCGAAAAACAGGGGGGGTGGCATAATAAATAAGC
>JALSLX010000089.1 GCA_026988095.1 Thiotrichaceae bacterium | reverse complement strand
AACTGAAACTCCCATCGTTGGATACATTGGTATCGGGATGGGAAGTAGTGATTATATTGAAAAAATAAAAATCCCTATACTTGATTTATATGGAGAAAATGACTTACCCAGCGTATTAGCCTCTGCGACACTTAGAAAAAAATCTGGGGAGAATAATAAAAACTATAGACAACAAATGATCACGGGTGCGAACCACTTTTTTGTAGATCAAGATGATGATCTTGTTAAAGCGGTTAAAAATGCTTTAATTAGATCTAAGTGATAATTTAAGAACTCTTTTTTGTGTTAAATCACACAATTTAAAACCTAAATATTGCTTACTATTCTTAAACTAGTAATAGTGTGCTTATTTATAACTCTGGACATATCTATGAAGACCCTTTCAAAATTATTGGTACTATTTGCACTAATTACCTCCTCAGCATTTTTATTTGCAAATACTATCAGTGTTGAAAATGCCTACGTGCGCGAAGTACCTCCAGGTGTACCAACATCGGCTTTATTCTTAACATTAAAAAATACCAGCAACACCGATATCGCATTAATCAAAGTTAATGGTGATATTGCGAAAAATATCGAGCTACATGAGCACGTTCATAAAGATGGCATGATGGAAATGCGCCAGGTAGACAAGATAAATGTTGTCGCGAAAGGTACTACAGAACTAAAGCCTGGTGGTTTTCACATTATGTTAATTGGTTTAACTAAAAGCATTAAAGCAGGTGATCAGGTTAAGCTAACACTTAAATTTGATAATGGTTCAAAACTAACCATAAAACCTACCGTCAAGAAGGTCATGCAAGGTATGATGAAGCAGGATATGAAAATGCCCAAAAATCATAAAATGGACTCTATGAAATAACAATACTGTCCATTTATAACCGAATACATCCTTAAAATGTGGTTGACCGCTACAGTTTAGCGGTCTTTTTTTGTCTTAAAGTAAAAAACCAAGTTCTTAGAACGTGGTTTTGATCTCACCCTAGAAGAGTATTTATTCTTAATAACTCACGTACTTTGCCTATAAATAACGTCATATCTGCGAAGGCAGGTATCCATGGCTGTACAAAGTGCCATACACTGACAGATGGATTCCCGCCTTCGCGAGAATGACAGTTTTTGCTGACTTCTATATATTTATTGCTTACACATTCGTCAGGCTAGAGCCTACCGACCTATCCATACCCTCAGACGTCAATGCCAGTAAATTAAGCTAATTCCGTCATTCTGGCGTAGGCCAGAATCCATGTTCGAAGCTTTGTCCCGCTGTTTGAAATGGATACCTGCCTCCGCAGGTATGACGGTTCTCCTTAACTTACTGGCATTGCCTCAGACGTGGTATAATATTTAAATATCAAACCCTGAAAATTAAAGATTGATCGAATGCTTCTTTAAACGGTACAAAAAAGTATCACGTGTCAAACCTAAAAGGCGAGCTGCACGAGATTTATTACCTCGGCTAGTCTCCAAAGCTTGTTGAATTAGATCAATCTCAACATCTTTTAAGTGAATTCCTTCCGTTGGCAGACTAAAAGGAGATGTTCTTGTAGATTTTGTATAGTTTCGTATTTCTTGGGGTAAATTTGTTATATCAACTTCTCTGCCATTAAAAAGAATAAACAAACGCTCGCAAAAATTTTGTAATTCACGAATATTTCCAGGCCAGTTATATTGTGCTATTTGCTTTAATGCCGCATTTGTAAAACTAGGTGCTGCTTGATGTTGCTTACGAACAAGCTCACAAAAGAAATATTCTATCAATAAATTAACATCACCCTCGCGCTTATTTAACTCAGGCAAATCAATGGGGACAATGTTTAAACAATAGAATAAATCTGAACGAAAATTGCCAGCACTCACTTCTTCGATTAAATTTTTATAACTACTTGAGATGATACGCACATCATACTTTCGAGAAATAGTATCACCAACTGCTCGTACTTCACCATTCTCGATAAAGTGTAAAAGTTTTGCTTGAACTGACAAGGATAACTCAGAAACTGCATCTAAAAATAATGTAGCTGAACGAGCCTGCGCAATATAGCCTGCCTTTTTAGAATCTTTTTCGCCAAACAATAAAGCATCAGCTAGTTCTTCTGGCAATGTCTCACAATTTACACTCACTAACTCACGTTGCTTGCGATTACTTTTATTATGAATTCTTTGCGCAAGTGCTTTCTTACCTGTACCCATTGCTCCAGCTAGCAGAACAGGTGCATCCGTAGCAGCGACTAACTCTGCAGTACGCAGAATTTCTTGAAATTTTGCTGACTTACCGACTAATTTAGTTTTCATACTTTAACTCTAAATAACTCTAAATTTATTTCTAAAGAATATGGAAATGCAAAAGATGATGCACCTTGGGATCAGTTGCCAACCATAGACTGATTAGACCCATCAAAATCAGTATACTACCAGATACTATTCTAATTTTTTGCGAATGCCGTAAGGAAGACAAACGACCCGCTAAAAAACCAGCTGCCATCATAGGCAACAACGTACCTAATCCAAAGGATAGCATAAAAAACGCAGAGCCTTCTGCGCCATCTTTAGCGGGAGATATTAACAAAACATAATAAACCAAACCACAAGGCAACCAACCCCACACTGCTCCAAACAAAAATGCTTGCCAAAGATTCTTAACTGGAAGTAGTTTCTGTCCTAGTGGCTGCAAATAGCGCCAAAGTGGTGCACCTATCTTCTCAATGCGTGAAAATTGAGGAAACCAACCCGCAATATAAAACCCCATTGAAATAATTAAAACAGATGCTATTAAACGTAAAATAGCAACACCTTCTGTAGGCATCAACAAGTCTCTTAGTACCTTGCCAAACCAGCCTATAAGAAAGCCTGCAACAACATAACTAGATATCCGGCCTACATTATAAGCGAAGGTATACAAACCTAATTGTGATGTCTTTTGTCGAATCTTAGGTTCAAGACTCATCGTCATTGCACCAACAAGACCACTGCACATCCCGATACAATGAAATGTGCTGAACAAACCAATTAAAAAGGCAATAGTCATGAGTTATTTAATTGTATAAAACCGAAAAGGCGCAACAACCATTCCATCACCTGTTTGTAATAACACTCTTGCTTCCCAATCCATACGTGTATTTGAACAGACTGGAAGAAGACCTTTACCTATAAAGGCGTTTTTCTCTACTTTTCTTAGTTTAGAGCGATTGAAGCCCATCTCCATACCCACACCTACAAAGTCTACTTCTACACTCGATACATCAACATCTTTGATTTTCACCTTCAACGCAAGAGGTTTTAATATTTGAATATCATGAGGAGTAATTGTAAAACTAACCCTACCACCACTCGGCAGCTTGCTCGTACATGTGCCTTTTCTTAGATCACAAGAGTCATCTAACGCTGCAGTCACCGATATATTAGGCCTTAGAATATCTTTAAGCTTATAGCTAGCCACCAACAGAACGCCGAATACTAAAAAAGCAACTATTGTCAAAATATCACTATATTTACTCTTTGCACTCATGCTTTTTTATCTAATTTGGTCATATTAATATGAAATTATTTCACAAAACATCGAAAAAGAGGGGGGGGGTTAGTAAAAAAAGGGGATTTGAGGGGTTTTTCTGGTTTAAATCAACAAAGTGCGCTCTTATTGCAATAAGAATCCGTTGCACGAGAGCATAATGAAGTAAAAACAGCGTAATTTTCTCTATAATTCTCGTATAAAGGCCTCAATAAATAACTTAGTCGTTATAAATCAATCCCCTTTTGCGCCTGTATGCCATCACGATAAGCATGCTTAACATCGGCAATTTCTGAAACTGTATCGGCATTACCAATAAGCTCGCTTGTAGCACCTCGCCCAGTCACAACGACGTGCTGCATAGGCGAACGGGATTTAATATCAGCCAAGACTTGGCTCTCCTCAAGGTATTTATAGCTTAACAAATAGGTAAGTTCATCTAATACCACTAAATCATAGCTAGAATCACTCAACATATTTTGTGCTACTGCCCAACCTTTCTCGGATGTCGCTATATCTTGTGTGCGGTCTTGCGTATCCCATGTAAAACCATCACCCAGCACATGCCAATCACAGTTTTCGTGTTTGTTAAAAAAGGCTTCCTCGCCTGTATCAGTACGACTTTTTATAAATTGGCATACGCCTACTTTCATACCATGCCCTAATGCGCGCGCCACCATACCAAAAGCAGAACTAGACTTACCTTTGCCATTGCCTGTTAGCACTAAGAGCAAGCCTTTTTCTTTATCTGCTTTTTTAATATTGGCATCAATCACAGACTTTTTACTTTTCATCCGTTTTGTATGTCGTTTATCTTTATCCATATGTAATTTTAACCTTAATTTCGACCTATAAAAAAGCCTTGGGTAATAACCAAGGCTTTAATGTCCTCATTCTGGCGGAGGCCAGAACCCATCTGTGATATGAAGCTATACCTCAATTATAGATACCAGCCTTCGCCAGTATGACGTGTGTTTTCAGTATCAATGTATATTTTAAGCAAGCTCTTGTATATCTGATCAAGTCCAATTATTTTTAGTTTAGCATTCTAGGTAACGCTAATGAGAAAGGCTCAATCACAGCATCAAAATGATGATCATCATCAGCAATCATTTGAAATGTACCTTGCATGGAGCCAACAGGGGTTTCTATCATCGTGCCACTGGTATATTGAAATGATTGCCCTGGCCTGAGATACGGTTGCTCGCCTATTACACCTTTGCCCTTCACTTCTTGAACTCGGTTATCAGCGTCGGTAATTACCCAATGACGGCTTAATAATTTGGCGGCGACTTCACCTTTATTTTCTATCGTGATGGTATAAGCGAAAATAAAGCGATTCGCCTCAGCGTTTGATTCGGCTTCAATATATTGGGTGCTTACTTTTACTTGAATGTCATAATTACTCATATGATCAAGTATACCCCTAATTCTTCTGATAAAAACATGAATAATTATAGGTATATCCTATACTCTATCTCATTTTTTTATTAGGCGTTTAGGTATAATTATGTTCTATGAGACTAGTCACACTTTCCCCCATTGGTTTAATTTCATCTTGTTATAGAGAGAAATTTGGCATTCCTCGTCAACCTAATTTAGTAACTGAAGCTACGGCTGAAATTGTCTTAAATAGCGAGTTTGATGAAGAAAGTGTGCGTGGGTTAGAAGGCTTTAGCCATATTTGGGTGACATTTGTTTTTAATGAAACCCAAAATCAAGGCTGGAAGCCGTTGGTGCGGCCACCACGTTTAGGAGGGAATACTAAAGTTGGCATTTTTGCTTCGCGCTCAACCTTCCGCCCCAATCCTGTGGGCTTATCTGTTGTGAGACTTTTAGATATTGAGGTGAATAACAAGGGTAAGGTGATATTGCACCTTGGTGGTTGTGATTTATTAGATAAAACACCTGTTCTAGATATAAAACCATACTTGCCGTATGTAGATAGCATCCCTAATGCCATTGGGGGATACGCAAAGGAGAGCCCAGATGTTTTATATGAGGTGTTTTTTACTGAAAAGGCTATAAACCAATGTAAAGGTGCTCAAAAAAGGCTTGAAATAACGCAAATAAAAACACAAATCATCGAAAAAGAGGGGGGGTGGTCTTTAGAAAAGCTTATAAAACAGATATTGCAGCTTGATCCACGCCCTTCTTATCAAAAAAATAAAAACAATGATAGAATCTATGCCATGAAGCTCTATGATTTTGATCTAAAATGGCAATACTGCGATAATAATAAAATTAAGGTAACTGAACTGGTTACTGGGGAATAATGGATTATAAAAAATACTACCAACGCTATTTCATAATAGCGTGTATTAGCTTATTGTCGTTACTCTTTGTAATGTTCCCCGCTGTTGCTAAAACAGAAAAAAAAGAAGATAAGGCTCAGCTATCATTGGCAAAAAACTATTATATCAATAAGCAAAAAAAACAGGGCTTACCTAAATCTGTTACAAAAATTTTAGCAAAATACAAAATACCAGCAAAGAATATTAGTGTTTATATTCGCGACTTAAATTCAGAAACTGCTTTGATAGAACACAATGCAGATAAACTGCGCACGCCTGCCTCAACCATGAAACTGCTTACAACTTATGCAGCTCTAAAAGCTCTAGGTCCAAATTACTCATGGAGAACAGAGGTTTGGACGCGAGGAAAACTTAAAAATGGAGTGCTAAAGGGAGATTTAATTTTCAAAGGTTTTGGTGATCCTTTTTTAGTGGTGGAAAACTTTTGGAAGCTAGTGAAAACCTTGCGTGATAAAGGGCTTAAAGATATTCAGGGCGATATTATTATTGATAACAGCTATTTTCAGCAAGCATCTCATAATCCCTCTGCATTTGATGGTAAGCCATTTCGTGTTTATAACGCTCAGTCTTCTGCGGTCATGTTTAATTTTCAGGCAACACGCTTTTTGTTTAGGCCTGTTTTAAATAAAGACAGTGTGATTGATAAAAAGGCTAAGACTAAAAACAAGAAGAAGCGATCTAAAAAAGATAAGAATAAATCTATCGGTAAAGTAGAGGTTATCCCATTTCCTAAGATTGAAAACTTTAAATTTAAGAACCAGTTAAAATTGGTTAAAGGTAAATGCAAGCGATCACATTACAGGCCAAAGTTTTCTAGAGATAAAAAGGGCGTGCTGATTATAAAAGGGAATTTTTCAGCAAAATGTAAGCAACGATTTATATTACGTGTTGTCTCAAAACCTGAGCAACACGTGTTTAATGCCTTTCGTGAGATTTGGCAGGATTTAAAAGGAACAATTAGCGGTAAGTTAAAAATCGGACAGATTTCAAAAAATGATGAACGCTTTCATGTTTATAGCTCACCAACGTTGGGTGAACAGATTCGTTTAATCAATAAATGGAGTAATAATGTCATGACTAGGCAATTATTACTGACCTTGGGCGCAAAACAATTTGATTCTCCTGGGACAATGGAAAAGGGCAAAAAAGCGGTATATTCCATTTTGTCTGAAAATGGTATTAATACAAAAGGTATTGAATTGGAGAATGGTTCGGGTTTATCTCGCACAGCAAAAATATCAGCTAGGCAAATGGCGAACTTGTTGTCACAAGCTTATCGAGATGCCTATATGCCAGAATTTTTAGCATCATTATCATTACCAGGGGTGGATGGGACATTGGTAAACCGTTTTAGACGAGATGATATTCGTGGGCGTAGCCATTTAAAAACAGGCACTATAGATTTTGTGACTGCAATTGCTGGTTATATGTTGAATAGAGCAGGAAAGCGCATGGTGATAGTTATCCAACATAATGGTAAAAAAGCAGGCGCAGGTCGAGGTACAAAAATCCAAGATGCATTGCTACGTTGGAGCTTTGAGCAGTAAATGAATCGTTATTTTATTATATTTTTAGTATTAGTATCCTTCTTTCTAGCGAATGAAGTAGCCTTTTCCGAGGTGACTTCATCAGATAAATTGATAGAAAAGAAGACTAATTCACCTGCCTCAAAGACTCCTAGTGAATCCAAAAAACTGAACCTAGCAAACATTGATGTTTCAGGGGGTGATAGTGAGCTAAAGAAAAATATTGAGCTGCATATGCCTGTAACTATTCCTACTTGTACAGCAGATCGTGGTGAGGTGAGGCAATTCTTCTCCACCGTGAAGAAAAATTTACGCAAGGCATCTCGCGCACTAGGATATTATGATTCAGAGTTTCGTTCAGGTGGTGCAATTGTAAAAGGTTGCTGGAAACTCCGTTTAAGAATTACGCAAGGTAAGCCTACGAGAGTTGTTTCTCAAAATATCAGGGTTATTGGCGAAGGAAAAAATGATGAGTTATTTAGGAGAACTCTAAAAGAATTACCCTATAAAAAAGGCGATATTTTTAATCATCAAAAATATACAGACTTTAAAACGCAACTCTCTGAAGCTACCCAAGCTTTAGGCTATTTTGATGCTGAGTTTGAGCAACATAGCGTTAAAGTAAACCCAGTACTCCATCAGGCATCGGTAAATTTAATCTTAAATACAGGAAAACGTTACCGTTATGGTGAAGTAACGGTAGATCAAAAAGTACTAAAAAATGGCGTCATTAAAAACTTTTTGATTTTAAAAAAAGGCAAGCTTTATCAAACAGAGGATTTAATAAAGCAACAACAGTTATTGCAAAAAAGCGGCTATTATCAACTAATAAAGGTTGAAGTTTTACGAGATAAGATAAAGAACTTTACTGTGCCTGTTCATATCACGCTAACTTCTAAAAAAAGAAATGCTATTAAATATAAGGTGGGTTATGGCTCTGATACAGGCGCTCGCGTATCCGCTGAGCTAAATAGACGTTGGACAGGGAGTAAGGGAAAGCAGTTAAAGGCTAAGGTACAGGCGGCACAAAATCTTTCAGGTATTTCACTTCAATTAACCAGCCCACGTAAAAACCCTGAAGATGATATTTTGGTTTATAACTTTGACTGGAAGCAAGACAGAAACGATGATATTGAGAGTCAGAGTATTAATTTTGGTGGTAAGTACACGCGTAAATTATCAAGTGATTGGATACAGTCTGCATCCATAGAGTTACTTTTAGATAAAACCCAAGTAGATGGAGAAGAACCCAATAAATCAACCCTGTTGTTATTCGGTGTGGGTTTAGATAAAACAAAAGCAGATAATTTACTTTACCCTAAAGATGGCTGGCGTTTTAGTTTTGGTTTAAAAGGTGCAGTAAGGGGCGCTATTAGTGATCAAAACGTCATACAGTTGAATGCCTCAGCTAAGCGAATTTTAACATTTGGCAGTGGGCGTTTATTGGGTAGGGCTAAACTAGGTTTATCTAAGGTAGATGATTTTAATTCTTTACCCAAAAGTTTACGTTTTTTTGCTGGTGGTGGCATAAGTGTACGTGGCTACAGTTTTGAGTCCTTGGGTGATACCAATAAAGACGATCAAGTTATTGGTGGTAAGCACTTAATAGAGTTAAGCCTAGAGTATCAGTACCCGATTACAGATGATTGGGGCGTAGCTACTTTTATTGATGCAGGTAATGCTTTTAGTGACTTTAAAGATACGAAGCTAAAAGTAGGTGTTGGCTTTGGCGCACGCTGGCGATCTCCTATTGGCCCTGTGAGAATTGATCTCGGTTTCCCGAAAGGTGACTTAAAAGAGCCTCATTTATACCTTAGCGTAGGTTCAGACCTGTGAGAAAGCATTTAAACGATTATATATTTTCGCCACTGTCGTGGTTACTGACGATAATTATTATAGGTCTTATTCTGTTGGTGCTTACTTTTTTAACACCATACGGGGTTAAAACACTCGCTTATGTAGCAGACTCATCATTAGAAGAGCTGAGTATCAAAGGGCTTTCAGGAAGTTTACTGACAGGGCTACATATTGATGAAATCATCTGGGATGAAGCAGGTGATAGTATCTCCTTGAATGATGTTGATTTAAAACTACAACACTACAATACCAGCCGAGGGAGGCTAGTAGCCGAGAAAGTACGCGCTGGTCGTTTAACCATAAACTTATCAGGCAAACAAAAATCAGGTGGTGATGTCACATCATTGCCTAATTTTGGCTTACCTCTGAATATCAATGCACATTTACTTCAACTTAATTCGTTGCAAATTACGCAAGACGTTTTGGGTGACGAAGGAAGTAGAACACTGCTTTTTCAGATTAAGGATATAGAGCTGAAAAAAGTCACAATAAGCGATGGCAAATTACGCTTTAGAAAGCTATCAGGCAAGCCGATCATTTTAGATCAGCCTTTGAATATTAATGTGACTGAGGGTAAGTTGAACATGAACTACCCTCACGATATTTCTACTAGCGGTAACATTGATTATAAGCATCCTGAGATTGGTGATATTGATGGAAATATAGAACTAGCAGGCACATTAACAAACTATAGTTTTAAGGGAAATGTTAAGCATCAACAAAAAGACCTTGGTATGCAAACGGTTGAGTATTTAGGTGAGGGCGATTATAAGCGTGTTTATCTTGAAAAGCTTACACTAGAAGGAGAGCATGGTTTAGTCGAGGCGAAGGGTCGAGTCGTCTTTTCTCCCAGTGTGGCTTGGGCATTTAAAGTTGATGGTAAGAATCTAAGCACAAAAAAATTCTTAGAAGATTGGCCCGCAACAGTTAATGCGGATTTAAGATACATCGGAAATATAACGGATGGGCGTTTAGAAAATAATATAACAATAACTTCAATAGAGGGAATGTTGCGCGAATATCCTATTAAAATAAAAGGTCAGCTAACAGAAAAAGAAGGCTCAATGAGCACTGATAATCTAGACCTACAAGTGGGTGATAACCACTTTCAACTATCAGGAAAAGCAAACGAACCTTTTAATATAAACTGGAAACTAGATGCTAAAAATATAAAGCAACTTTTGCCTGAGCAGATGGCTAATCTCAATGTGGCAGGTAGTGTCAAAGGCAGTGGCACACTAAAAGGTAGCTTAATTAAGCCTGAAATTAAGATTAACGCAATTGCAAAAGGTTTAGTCTACGAAGACTTTAAACAGGGCAAAGATGATATCGCTCTTAATGGAGAATTAGTTTTAGATGGCGGTAAACTGCAACTTAAAACGTTAGTGCTTCAAAGTGGTGTAAATAGCATAAAAGCATCGGGGCAGGCGAGTGAGCCTTTTGATGTGACATGGGTGATCAGTGCTAATAGTCTTAAGCAAATATCCCCATCATTAGCTGGAAAAATAAAAGGAACAGGGAAATTAAAAGGCGCGCTAAAAAATCCTGAAATAAAAATAAAGTTAGCCGCTAATAAGTTAATTTACAACGATTTACGACAGGGTAATGAGACAATTATTTTAGAAGGTGGTTTGGGAGTTGCTCGTAGTGGTGGAGACTCTAAAACTATTATTCAAATAAAAGACTTAATATTAAAAAGCGGTAGTAATAGCCTGCAAGTGGCAGGGCAAGCAAGTGACCCACTTAAGCTTAATATTAAGATTAACGCAAAAAAACTGGCTGAAGTTTCTCCTGATATTAATGGTCAAGCCAATGGTGTGCTTAGCGTAGTTGGGAGTTATAAGTCACCGACAATCAAAGGGGATATCAAGGTTGGTAGTTTAAGCTTAAAGGGAGCTAGGCTAACTGACTCAGATATTCGCGCACAAGGTGAAGTGCAGTTAGTTGATGGAGCGCCTATTATTAAAAGCCTGACAACCTATATAGGAAACAACCAGTTACAAATTTCAGGTCGAGCAAGTAGCCCCTATGATCTTAATTGGAATATAGATGGTAAAAATCTTAATCAAATAATGCCAGGATTATCGGGATATCTAATAGCAAAGGGCAAGCTACAAGGCACAATTGATAAACCAATTATTAATGCATCGCTAGATGCTAAAAATATAAAGTATAAAGATTTTGGTTTAGATTCGGCAGATGTCGTGGCACAAACAAATAATGGAATCTATAAAATAAAGGGTAATCTTAAAAAGCTTCAACGTGCAGATCAAAAAATTAGTAAAGCAACGATAGAGCTTAATGGGCGAATTGAAAGCCACAGTATTATCGCTTCAGTAGATCATAATGAAGGAAAAATAGCCATAAAGGCTAATGGTGGTTGGCTGAATCAAAACTGGAAAGGAAACTTACAAAGTTTACGCATAAAAGAAACAAAAGCAGGAGATTGGCGTTTGCAAAAGCCGACGTCTGTTTCAATATCAGCAAACAGTTTTAGCAGTGGTAATCTTTGTTTATCTGGTACATCCACTTCCACAAACACGAATAAAGGAACTCGTGTTTGTTCAACGACTAGTTGGTCAAAAAGTGTGGGTGTTGTAGCTAAAGGTAACTTGAATAACACACCTTTAAACTTATTTAAACCTTGGATGCCCGAGGGTTTGAGTTTAAATGGTTCTGTCAGCGGTACTTATGACATTAAACAAAATAATGGCAAACCAATAGGAACGCTCAAATTAGAATTACCCGATAGTAGTTTCTCTTTTAAAGGAGAGGATGATGATGAGAAATTTTTTGCTTATAGAAATGCCAAAATTTCTGCAGTTATAAATGATAGGAAAATAACAAGCAAAGCAAAGATGAATATTGTAAATAGAGGTAGTTTAGATGCTGAAGTAGCAATAAAACTATCTCCAGAAAATGGTAGGCATACCATTAAAGGCATTGCAAAATTTGACGTGCCTAATATCAACTGGGCGCAAGAGTTTATACCACGTAGTCGTGGATTACGTGGTGAATTAACGAGTGAGTTAAGCTTTTCAGGCTTACTTAGCAAACCACAAATTAAAGGTAAAATTGATGTAAAAAATGCCTACCTGAGATTACCAGAAGCAGGTACAGAGCTGACAAATATCAACCTAAAAGTCAGAGCTAATAAAGCAGGTAAAGCGGTTATTACAGGCAAGATGTTAATGGGGAAGGGGGCACTGAATGTCTCGGGCAATCTTGATGTAAAAGACATTAGTAAATGGAAAGCCTCTATAAAAATAACAGGTAAAAACATCCTGTTTATGAATACCAATGAAATTAAAGCACGTATGTCCCCTGATTTAACCATTGGCGTTACGCCAAAAGTGGTTAGCTTTACCGGTAAGATACTAATCCCTGAGGCAGCCATTAAGCTCAAAAAAATCCCTGAATCAAGTATTGATGAAACAAGCGATGCTTTTATTATTGGCGAAAGAAAACCAGGAGAACAAGTCTCTGCCGTTAAAATTCAGCCCAATATATTGGTTGAACTAGGAGACAAAGTTAAGTTTGATGCTTTTGGCTTAGCCGCAAAATTATCAGGTTCAATCAATGTGACTCATAACCGTCGCGATATTTTAGCTAATGGATCGCTCAGAGTAAGTGATGGTAAATATGAAGCTTATGGGCAAGAGCTTGCGATTGATAATGGAAGACTAATCTTCAATGGCTCGCCCAAACAAATAGGAATGGATGTGCGCGCCACACGTAAAATTGATGATACCGTCGTAGGTATTCATTTGGGGGGGACGTTGCTTAGCCCAAAATCTACTATATATTCAGATCCAACCTTGCCAGAAAGTGAGGCTTTGAGTTTTCTCCTAACAGGGCATAGCCTCTCTACTTCATCAGGTACAGAAAGCGCCTTGCTAATGTCAGCTGTACGCGGTTTAGGAATTACGGGTAATAATAGTTTAATCCATAATATTGGATCATCTTTAGGATTAGATGATGTCAACATCGTTGCAGGAAAAGACCTAAACAAAAGTAAACTTCAGCTAGGTAAACAATTGGGTTCAAAACTATATGTGAAATACTTGATAGGGCTATTTGATCAAACGCAAAAAATATCGGTGGAATATAAAATTAATAAAGTACTCTCCTTAGAAGCGCAGACTTCATCAGATAATAATTATGGTATGGATTTTATTTATGAAATTGAGCGTAACTAGTGACTAAACTATTGCTGGCAGTGAGTGAAATAGGCGGGTACCCTAATTTCACCCCAATGTACGAAAGTTTGGGTTATGAAGTTATAACCGAGACCAGTATGCGTAAAGTGCTTAAGCTACTAAAAAAGAAAACGCCACAGCTTGTTGTCGCAGAGTTTAATTATCAATCAGACTTTAGAGATAGAACAAGCTCTTTAGAATCAATGATGTCAGTGATCCAACGAAACTCTTTGCTCGGTCCAGAAACCAAAGTGATTATTTTCTATGACAAAGAACATAAAGAACAACTAGCCAAGCTTGAAGCACGCTATACACTATCAAAAACCTTACCTTTCCCTATTATAGAAGCAGAATTAGAGCGAATAATTACCAATATTTAGCTTTTATTATAGCCACCCCCCTTCTTTTTCGATGATTTGTATGAAAAACAGTTCTAAAAAACACAAATCATCGAAAAAGAGGGGGGGGTGGCAATGCCGTTGAATTAAGCTACAAGTCATTGTTTTTGCGGGTTCAATATAGTCTGGTGTTAGCTCGTCATTGCGGTGAAGACCGCAATCCACGGTTGAAACATCGCCTGATTGTAAATGGATACTGGTATTCACCCACTACTGTCCGAGATAATATATCAAATATAAAGCTCCCTTTGAAAAGCCTTTAATTCTTGATTGTATTGCCTTCGTTTCCGTATCATTTCATCCTCGACGATGGGTC
>JALSLX010000088.1 GCA_026988095.1 Thiotrichaceae bacterium | reverse complement strand
TCATCAATAGAAAATTCAACTAAGGCATCGGCTTCAACTTCAACCCCGTCTGCTTCTTCTGCCAAAGCATCTTCTTCGAATTCAGGGCAAGCGGATAACTTGAAAAAAATTGAAGGTATAGGCCCAAAGATTGAAGAGCTCCTTAATACTGCAGGCATCACAACTTTTTCTGCGCTAAGCAATTCACAATACGATGATCTAAAAGCGATTCTTAATGATGCAGGACCACGCTATAAAATGCACAACCCTAAAACATGGCCTCAACAGGCTGAGTTAGCAGGTAAAGGTGCTTGGGATGAACTAAGTGATTTACAAGATCGTCTTTTAGGTGGTCGAGAATAACAGTTAAGCTATTCATTAAAGCCTGCAAATACGCAGGTTTTTTTTATCCTTAATAAATAAGAAAATACCTTTTTATTTACAGGTTATGTACTATTATTAATGAAAAATAAATTAATAATATTTAAATCAAATTTAAAATTACCGCAAACCGCTAAGGAGTATATCAATGCAAAAATCACTGCATCTTGATCCCGCTAAATGTACGGGATGTCTGCAATGCGAAATGGCTTGTTCTTATGAAAAACTGGGTGAATTCAACCCATCGCGTTCACTGATCAAAGTTTTTACTTTCCATGAAGAAGGGCGTTTCGCACCTTATACTTGTACGCAATGTGATGAAGCTTGGTGTATGCGAACTTGCCCTGTTGATGCAATTACCGTCGATATGGCAACGGGTGCAAAACTAGTTGCCGATGATAAATGTGTCGGCTGTAAAGTCTGCACAATCTCTTGTCCATTCGGTACGATTAACTACGTGCAAGAAACAGGAAAAGTTGCTAAATGTGACCTTTGTGGTGGTGATCCTGAGTGTGCAAAAGCTTGCCCAACCGAAGCGATTGTTTTTATTGATTCAAATGCACATGGATATGATCGTATGAAAGCCTTTGCAGAAAAGTCACTACCTAGCGCTAACGCGACATAAACACAGGAGGAATACATAATGTCTTGGACAAAAAAAATATTACGCGTAAACCTCACTGAAGGTACATGCACACCCGAACCACTCAATATGGAATGGGCGAATGATTATTTAGGTCAACGTGGTTTGGCAACAAAATACTTGGTAGAAGAGACGGATCCTAAGGTTGATCCGTTATCACCAGACAATAAAATGATAATGGCGACAGGGCCATTAACGGGCACGATGGCATCAACGGCTGGTCGTTATTCTGTTATTACTAAAGGGCCATTGACGGGTGCGATTGCCTGTTCAAATTCTGGTGGATTTATTGGTAATGAATTTAAAAATGCTGGCTGGGATATGATTATCTTTGAAGGTAAGTCACCTACACCAGTATATTTGTATATCGAAAATGATTTAACTGAGTTACGCGATGCTAGCCATTTATGGGGTAAATCAGCTTGGGAGGCTGATGAAATGCTTCATAAAGATCATCAAGACCCTAATCTTAAAATTGCCGTTGTTGGTCGTCCAGCAGAAGCGGGTTGTTTGTTCTCAGCTATTGTAAATGATTTGCATCGTGCGGCGGGTCGTTCGGGTGTCGGTACGGTAATGGCATCTAAAAATCTTAAAGCAGTTGCAGTGCGTGGTACTTTAGGTGTCGCGGCACCACAAGACCCTGATGCTTTCTTTGAGGCAGTAGCTGATGGCAAAGAAGTTTTAGCTGAAAATGCGGTTACAGGTCAAGGCTTGCCAACCTACGGCACGCAAGTCTTGATGAATGTTATAAACAGTGTGGGTGGCTTACCTGCTCATAATATGCGTGATGTAGGCTTTGATAAAGCAGAGAATATTTCTGGTGAGGCGATGCATGAACCACGCGCGAGTGATGGCAAAGCAAACCTGACAACCAACGGCGCTTGTTTTGGTTGTACCATTGCTTGTGGGCGTATCTCATCTATCGATAAAACACATTTCTCGATAAAAGATCAGGCTGATAAACCTCAATACCAAGGTTCATCAGGCGGGTTAGAATATGAAGCTGCATGGTCATTAGGCGCTGATACGGGTGTTGATGATTTAGACGCGCTAACCTATGTAAACTTCCTTTGTAATGAAGATGCGATTGACCCAATTACACTCGGTTGTACCATAGCGGCAGCTATGGAGCTGTTCGAAGATGGTAAAATCACATTGGAAGATACTGGTGGAATTGACCTACGCTTCGGTAATGCAAAAGCACTTGTAGAAGTGATTGAGCTAACTATAAGTGGTAAAGGTTTTGGTGCTGAAATTGGCCAAGGCTCTAAACGTCTTTGTGAAAAATACGGTGATCCTGATTTGTCGATGTCGGTTAAAGGCTTGGAGTTCCCAGCTTATGATCCACGTGGTATTCAAGGTATCGGCTTAAACTACGCCACCTCAAACCGTGGTGCGTGCCATGTGCGTGGTTACACTATTGCTTCTGAAGTTTTAGGTATTCCTGTTAAAACAGATCAAAATGATGCGGAAGGTAAGCCAGAGTTAGTAAAAGCTTTCCAAGATGCAACAGCATTGGTTGATTCGGCAGGTATTTGTTTGTTCACCACATTTGCATGGGGCATGGATAATATTGCACCACAAATCGACGCGGCCTGTGAAGGTGATTGGAGCGTGGATAAATGTTTAGAAGCAGGCGAGCGTATCTGGAATTTGGAACGCATGTACAATAATGCAGCAGGCTTCACCAGTGATGATGACACTTTACCAAAACGTTTATTAAAAGAAGCAGTTAAATCAGGGCCAACGAAAGGTAATGTAAGTCGCTTGGGCGAAATGTTACCGAAGTATTATGAGATTCGTGGTTGGTCTGATAAGGGTATTCCATCTGCAGATACAATTAGCAGGCTCGGACTGTAATCAGTGTTATTACCATTTTTCTTCTATTAAAGGAGAGACTGATTAAGTCGATTATAATTTGGCGCAGTTTTAGCACGCTAGAAATAATTGGACTTGATTAGTTTCTCCTTTAGAAGGGAGGTGTTAAATTCTCAAATTTAGGAGTCCATAATGCGACATATCATAATTGGCGCAGGTCCTTGTGGCGTGGTTGCCGCAGAAACACTGCGCAAAGCAAACCCGATGGCAGACATTACCCTTATTGGTGATGAACCCGTGCCACCTTATTCAAGAATGGCAATCCCTTATTTATTGATTGAAAATATTGGTGAAGAAGGAACATATTTACGCTCAACTGAGCATTATGAAAAGCAAAATATCAATTATCTCAATCATCGTGTTTCTTCTGTGGATGCAGATGAAAAAGTACTTACGCTCGATGATGGCTCAACATTGTTATACGATAAATTATTAATCGCATCTGGATCTCACCCTATATCTCCACCGATAGAAGGCATAGACCTACCCAATGTTCACTCCTGCTGGACATTAGATGATGCGCGTCAAATTGCAGCAATCGCAAAACAAGGTTCAAATGTCGTCTTAATGGGTGCAGGCTTTATCGGCTGTATTATTCTCGAGGCTTTAGTAAAACGCGGTGTCAATCTAAGTGTGATAGAAATGGGCAGCCGTATGGTGCCACGTATGCTGGATGAGAAAGCAGGCGGTTTATTAGAAAAGTGGTGTATCGAGAAAGGCGTAAACGTGCTGACTTCAACTAAAATCACAGCCATAAAAGAAAGCGGTGATGCAATGGAGGTTGAAACAGATGGTGGCAAAATACTAAAGGCTGACTTGGTAATCAGTGCTACAGGCGTTCGGTCAAATATCGCCTTTTTAGAAGGCTCTGGTATTGATGTTAAAGCCGGTGTGGTAGTTGATAATAAGCTACAAACTAACATCGCTAATATTTATGCTGCAGGTGATGTGGCACAAGCTAAAGACTTTTCTACAGGTGAATACGAAGTACAAGCTATCCAACCCACAGCCACAGATCATGGGCGAATAGCAGCATTAAACATGGCAGGACAATCAGTTGAGCATCATGGCTCAGTTAATATGAATGTACTGGATACACTCGGGTTGATTTCCCATTCCTTTGGTCTATGGATGGGTGTAGAGGGCGGAGACAGTGTGGAAATTTATAATCCAGATGCGTATAAGTATATGAATCTACGCTTTGGCATAGATGAAGAGGAGGATGTATTGGTAGGAGCAAGCACTCTTGGCATGACCCAGCATATAGGTGTGGTTCGTGGGCTAATTGAAAGCAAAATCCATCTAAAAGAATGGAAAGAGCGTCTAATGCAAGACCCTACACGTATTATGGAAGCGTACTTATCCTCAACACAGGAATTAGACAATGTTATTTAAGCTTTTTTATTACCACCCCCCCTCTTTTTCGATGATTTGTGTTTTATAGGACATATTATGAAAATGTATTTAGAGCTTTATGCTTCTCTTATGCACCTGCTTCCACCAGGGAAGGCACGTTTTAAGCGTGAAATAACGGTAGCAGAAGGTGCTATGGTTCAAGATGTGATTGATGAATACAAAGTACCCATGGAGTTAGCACATATCGTCTTGGTGAATGGAAAATTTGTATGTGATGAGAGAGATAAACATCAATTAGAAGAGGGTGATGTACTTTCTATTTGGCCACCAGTTGCTGGTGGGTAACGCTAATAACAATAATATTAAATATTCTTTGAAATATGAGATGGGGTACACAGCCAAAGAGTTTAAAAAAACACTGCAGGGGTTATTTATATCGCAAACTCCTTATTCTTGCGAAGAGCTCTCTAATCAGAGTTGGCAGATAACAATCGAAGATGAAAGTACTATTGTTAAGATTAAGATCGAAGAAGCCCCACCAAGAGTCATTGCCTTGCTTACATTACCTGTTTTAAATGTATTGTTTGAATTTGAAGAAAGTAATGAAGAACAACAGCAAGTTTTCATGAAGACTTTTTTTAGGTATTTTCATAAAGGGGGAGGCTAGTTATAGCTTTTAATTGCTTGTGAAATACTTTTGTATAGGGTCTTACCACGGTATTTTCTACTAATAAGTTCATGCTTTAAAGGCAATGTGAACCTTCCATGCTTAATTACAAGTTATCTTGTACTATATTTATAGGTAGCTGACTAATCAAAGTTGTTAAATGGAGAGTGCATGTTTTGTAATAAAGGGAAGGGACAGGATGAAATAACACGGTTTCATTCTTTAATAATTAGTTTTTTATTTTTAATTACAGTTTTCCTTTCTTGGTCATCAATCGCTATCGCAGAAGAAGACTATATATCCGAAACAGATTATTTTGGTGATGTTCAAACGGTTGTGAGTGCGACACGTCTGAAGCAGAAAATCACGGATGCTCCAGTGTCTGTTACTGTTATTGATAGCGATATGATTGCGGCTTCTGGAGCAACAGAAATTCATGGGTTGTTACGTTTAGTCCCAGGCTATTTTTCTTATTCAGTCTGGGGTAGTCAATTTGGAGTATCTAGTCATTTTGAACCCTCTGATGTTGGCACACGATTAGAAGTTCGGGTTAATGGTCGTTCAATTTATGAACCTTTATTTTCTACCGTAGATTGGATGTCTCTAGGCATAGACTTAGATGATATTGACTATATTGAGGTTGTACGCGGTTCTAGTGCAACAACCTATGGTTCTAACGCCTTTTTGGGAGCAATAAATATTGTTACTAAAGATGTTTTATCACGACCTACAGCGTCTATTCGTACAACAGTTGGAAATATGGGTTTGAGAAACCTAACTGTAAACCATAGTGGTAATTTTAAAGATATTGATTATGGTCTTTCATTAGTGCACAGGAGTAATACTGGCTTTGAGCCGCTAGATTCTATTTTAATTCCTAGAGATTTGAGTATTGATGACCGTGATTCCCTACAGCTTAGTTTGCAGGGGCGCTATGTTTCAGATTTAAATAACGAAGTAGAGTTTGATGTAGGTTTGGGGCGAAGTGATCTTCAAATTCCTTCAACTCTTGATATTCGGGGTTATAGTAATCGAGATCATAAAAATAACTTTCAAAGAATAAAGTGGGTACATAAGTCTAAAAAATCAGAAAGCTCAGTACAGTTTTATCACAATTATCTAAACATTAAAGATGACTTATCTTTAGGTCGGCTGTCAGATTTTATTGGTATTCGCCCTGATCAGATTCCTTTGTTTTTCCCTGGGAATAGTGATGAAAATATTTTTATTGATTACAATGGCGGTTTTTCTCAAAGATATGATATTGAGTTTGAGCAAAAAAAAGCGATGTCTGATTACATCAATTTTGTTTGGGGCGCAGGTTTTCGACAAGATAGAGTGAAGAGCCAATACTTCTTTGGTGATGGTGTTAAATCACAGGAAAGATACAGATTATTTGGTAATATTGATTGGAAAATAAATCAAAAACTTAATACCAATATTGGATTATTTGTAGAAAAAGCAAATTCGACAGGATTGGTTTACTCACCAAGACTATCTCTAAACTTTCATCCGCAGAAAAATCATACCATTAGGGCTAGCGTAGTAAAGGGTAGCCGAATCCCTTCGGTAACTGATACTAATATTAATACAAACTTCCATTTTTCTAATAATTCACCTATTAATACATTGGTAACAAGTGTTAATGACTTAAGTGAAGAGAAAGTTAGGGCTTTTGAAATTGCCTATATTGCAAAGTTCCCTAAAATAAATACAGAGCTAGATGTTAAATTCTTTCGAGAGAAAATGAAGGACTTTATTTATGGTCAAACTCGTCCTTCAGCAGATTTAGATGGAGAGGTGAGGGTTCTTGATAATATTTCAAACTTAACAACAAAGGGACTTGAGTTTCAACTGAATCACAAGGTTAAAGCTATCCCTAATTTGAATTTGCGATTGTCGTATGCCTACTTGGATACGGTAGGTAATGTCATTAAAGACACAAGGAATCCAATTGATACCGCTAAGTCATCCTATCTACCTCGTCATTCTGGCACGCTTATGCTAATTAAAAAATTACCTAATCAATATAATGTAAGTGGGGTATTTCAGTACCAATCTGATTTTAAAAGTAGAGGTGCTGGTATAAAGCGTGTTGATTTACGCCTAGGTAAAAAGTTGAAATTTTCAAATACTCAAGGCGAAATAAATTTTGTGATTCAAAATGCTTTTAATAAATATAAAGATTTTGCAGCACGAAATGAATTTAAGACGAGGGCATATATTCAATTTAAACTTGATTTTTAAAGTCTGGAGATAGGCTATCGGTTGAATAAAATTATTCAGATAAATTATGATATTGACTAAGTATTTACACATTTTTTTAATATTTTTTATGCTTATTTGTGTAAGCAATACTGTGCATGCCCTTATTCAAAATGATGATAAACAAATTCTAATAGTCATTCCTAGTCAAATAAAGCCATATACAGGAATTGTTAATAGTATAAAAATAGAGTTGATTGAAAAAAAATGGGTTGGGAAAATTAATGTACTCAATTTAGATTATTTATCGGATGCTAATGAACAGCTCTTAAAAGGAAATAATCTTATTATCCCAATTGGTGCAAGATCAGTTGATTATTACCTTAGTAAGGAGATAAATACCCCTTTTCTGGCTAGTTTTATAACAGAGAGTGCTTTCTTAAAACTGTCTGAAAAAGCTAATAGGAAAGGAAAGCGCATGCGTAATTTTATTGGAGGGATTTCATTAGAGCAACCGCCTCATAGATTAGTATCATTGGTGAATTTGATAGACGAGAATATTAAGTCTGTAGGGGTCGTATTAGGCCCAAATACGATTAGAAAGCGCGATGATATTAGAAAACAAATAGAGAAAAAAGGAAGGGTATTATATTTAGCTGAGATCAAACCATATGAAAACCCTTTGAAAAAATTGAGGCGAATTTTTCGTAATAGTCAGGTTGTAATCATTGTTCCAGATAAGGCTGAATTTAATCGTAATTTAGCTAGGTGGGTAGTCACCTTAAGTTATAAATATAAAGTACCTGTTATTTCTTATTCTAAAAAATACGTGGATGCAGGGGCATTAATATCTATTTACTCTCAGGAAAATGAGATTGGGAAACAAACAGCCGAGTTAGCTTTAGCTTATATAAAAAAATCTAAATTTTCATTAAGACTTTTGCCTCCAAAATATTTTCAAGTGTATATTAATCAATCAGTTAGTAAGGCACTAGGCTTAAGTCTTCCTTCTGATGAAATATTATTAAAAAAATTATATACATCTGAGCCATGAGTGTGAAGCTAAAGCCAATAAGATTAGGTTTAAAGCATCATATTTTGCTACTAACTATAATTCCTTCTCTTTTAATGACGGCTGCTCTAACAACATATTTTGTGGTTTCTCGCCAAGCAGATGCTCAAGATGAATTGATAAGGCAAATGAGTAGCTCGATAGAGTACTTATCAAAATCATCAGAGTTAGGCTTGTTCACAGGTGATAAGTCTGCATTATCTAAGCTCTCAAGAAGTATTAGAGCAAATAACGATGTGAAATCAGTTAGGTTTTATGATTCTAGTGGTCAAAGTATATTGGAAGAAGGTGATCAAGTTAAAAATGTGGCGATTCCTTTCAGAGATTCATTTTACAAAGAAGAGTTCGGTACTCAATGGTTATTCCAGACTCCAGTTCATAGTTCCAATATTGAGGTTACTGATTATCCTGGATTAGAAAAAAAGGGAGCACCGATAGAATTATTGGGTTGGGTGCAAATAATTGCTGATAAAAGTCGATTACAAAAAAAGCAAAAATCTATTTTGTTAACGGGAGGCACCATTGGTTTTATTGGTTTTTTCTTAGTTGCTCTCTCAGCATTGAAATTTTCTAATAGTATTACTTTACCTTTGGAGGAAATTACAAAAACGGTAAATAAATTAGAACTAGGTGATTATTCCGCAAGAGTGAGTGTGGTTGCAAGAGGTGAAATGAACAGTCTTGTTCAAGGTATTAATCAGCTCTCTGAAAAAGTAGAAATTTCTAATGATAACTTACAGAAAAGGGTTAATTCAGCGGTTACAAAATTAACTCGTACACTCAATATATTAGAAGAAAAGAATGAGGAATTAGAAAATACAGGCACAAAATTGATTGAGGCAAATAAAGCAAAAGATGACTTCTTAGCAAGTATAAGCCATGAGCTACGCACACCACTCACTGCAATTATCGGTTATTCACGGTTATTAAAGAAGACAGACTTAGCGAGTGAACAAGTTGATCAAGTAACAGTAATTAATAAGGCGTCTACAATGTTGTTAGCATTAATAGATAATATTCTAGATTTTTCAAAATTGAAATCCCAATCAATAAAATTAGAAAATGCTTCATTTAACCTTGAAAGCTTGTTGGATGAGATTGTAGATTTACATCAACCAGAGTTAGACGATAAGGGTATCAATCTAAAGGTCATAGTTGATATAAAGGTTCCCTTAAATTTGGTAGGAGATGAATTTCGACTTAAGCAGATAGTGAATAACTTAGTCCGTAACTCCATTAAATTTACTTCTGAGGGTTCAGTATCGTTAAAGGTCTCATTACTACAGAAGGAAAATGATTTCGGACTAATCTTCAGTATTAAAGATACTGGAATAGGTATGGACAGCGATGATATATCTCATCTATTCAATCCTTTTTCTCAGGCAGATTCTTCAATAAGTAGACGGTTTGGAGGGACAGGTTTAGGTTTGGTTATATCAAAACAACTGGTTGATTTATTAGGCGGGGAGATCAGTGTCAATAGTCGGAAGGGAAAAGGCACAGAAGTAATTTTTAGTATATTAAATATAGAAAAACAATCAGATGAAAGAGAATCAGAGGAGCTTTCTATTAAGCCAAATAGTATCCAAACTTCATCTTCTCTTAGCAATACCACAATTCTCGTGGCGGAAGATAATTTGTTTATAAAGCAATTGTTAAGAACTATTTTGGAGTCAGAGGGTGCGACTGTCATTACTGTTGGAGATGGTATGCAAGCAGTAAATAAATGCCAAGAATGCCCGATTGATTTAGTCATCCTTGATTACCATATGCCCGTTTTAGATGGGATTGAGGCTGCTAAAGTTATAAGGAAATCATATCCATCATCTGTGTTACCTATATTTATAGTTACGGCTGATGTGTTGAACACTAAAAATATGAGTATTACTGGTATAGATAAAGTGATACAGAAACCTATAAACGAAAGTGAGTTGATAAAAAGTGCCATACATTTTACTACGAAGTTAGAGAGCTTAGTAATTCCTAAAAAAGTATTGGATTATTTACCTGATGAACTTATTTCTAATGAATTAAATCGCTTATTTAATTTGCTTAAACAAGCATCGGCGACTAATCAGGGTGATGAGATAAAAAAGTATGCGCATGAAATTTGCGGCATAGCTGGCCCGACAAGTAAATACAAAGATATTAATAAACTAATGAGAAAAATAGAGAAATGCCTAAAAGTAGATGATTATGCAAAAATTAGCGCATTATTGTTGAATATCAGAGTAATTGGTTAAAAACTGTTTAACTTTTTCATACAAAAGTGGCAAAAACAGGGGGGGTGAGCTTTAATCAAGG
>JALSLX010000087.1 GCA_026988095.1 Thiotrichaceae bacterium | reverse complement strand
CAAGAGGGCAATGCAGAAAAAGCCAAACAGTTTAACCTGCAAGTAGGCACATTAGGCTCGGCATTGGAGCACATTACACCTGAACAGATGTTTGCGCCGACTGATCCTAATGCACCAAAACCTGATGTTTGCGCCGACTGATCCTAATGCACCAAAACCTGATGCAATTTCTGCGGTAAAAGCCTTACAAAAAGCCAGCGCCGCAGGGCAGAAGATTTACAAAATAACCAAGGATAATATAGACCAAGTCTTGCCTTTTCTACAGCATGGTCAAGAAGCGAGAAACGATATTATCAGAGGCGTTAATGCGGGTAAGGAAGTGACGACCCATACCGATGCGGTGTCCATACCTGGGGGCTGGAGTGGCTTTGGGTATATTATTACGGATCCTGTGCTTGGGGATGGGGTTTATAAGATTAGTGGGGGGGCTAATGGAGGGGCAAAGGGACTTAGTGAGAAAGTAAATAATATTATTAGCTGGTTAGGGGTACTATCTGAGGAAGTAATAGATAGCTTAGGTCCTGCTTTTGCGAAGCTTTTAGTTAAACTAAAAGGGGCCTTTGAAAAAATATCAAATTTCCTAGCATTATTAAATTCATGCCCTTTAGGTGTGGCTCTTGCAGGAATAATAACTTTGCTATTTATATTCTCAGGGTTTGGAGGGCTTGCTACAGGGCTTGGAAGTATTCCAATTATTGGTCCAGCACTTGCTATTGGTGTAGGGATTGTTGGTGCAGTTGTTGCAGGAGAGGTTTTTGATGGTTTTATTAAGAGATGTAAATAATGAAAATTATTAGAGTAGCTTTTATATATATGGCTATTTTGATGTGGGTATTACTGGGTGCAGTTGCAAAGGAAAACAACAGCTACACTAGCTTAATTGCTAGTATAATAGGGGTAACAGTAATCTTTTTATATAATACATCGGTACACCCTTATATTAATAAAAAGAACAAATTTTATATTTTTTTCAGGACTAAAATTATAATATTAACTTTTATAGTGTTCGTAATATATATTATTGAGCTTATGTAAAATAAGAATAATTAGAACTGCTGTAGTGAGAAAAGGGGTCACCCATTAGCCAACCGGTGTCAATAGGCAATATTAAACCAAAGCACTTTTTTGTGCTTTTTCTTTTGGTTTTTTTCTTGCCAAACCTTCTTTTTAAAAATGCCATTCTACCAACAAATTCCGCGCCCGCTCTTTTCTATTTCTTTGTGCGTGATAGAAAACTATCCGCATCAGTCACCCATCTGCAATAATCAAAGAGGTCGATTGACATTGCGGTATAAATACTTTCTTCCAATAAAAACAATCATTTATAAAATACCCACCCCCCTTATTTTTCGCTGTTTTGTATTTTTCTGAGAAGCTTTTCACGTACAAATCATCTAAAAACAGGGGGGGGGTGGCATAGATAAACAGCATGAAAAATACCCAAATCTTCATGCACATTATCGCCTTTACCATCATCTTTGCGCACACTGCTGTTATCGGCGCACCGACGATTGATGCAATTAAAGGTGAGTTGAGTAAAGAGACCGCACCAGAGAAAAACCCTGAGACTGAATTATCAGAAGCCTTTGTTTAGTGCAATCGAAAAGATGGCACTGCTCAAGCAACTGCGCAAAGAAGACAAAGACACTGATGCTGTAATCGGGGGTTTAAAAACCTTGCAGTCTCGTATTATTGAGCTTGATCAAACCGTCTTAGAAAACTTTGCAAACGTTAAAGCAGATTTATTAGAAAAAAATCTTGATGCCGTCATACTGAAAAGTCACACCGATATGGTTGAACACTATAAGAAGAACAATAAAGACTTTATGGCACTGCTTGAAAAAGAGACTAAAACAGGATTTGTCGCCGATATGGTGCGCGGTGTAAATAACCTCATCGGTGATAATGAAGTAAGCCCTGATGAAGCCGCGGGTAATAGCATCAGCGATGGTGAAACCCACTTTAACACCAATGATTTTAAACGCAGCCAACAAGAGTTTATCCAAACCACTTCATTTGTGTAATTAAAGGCTAATAAACACCATGCTCACGTGTAGAAAGGAATTCAATATCAGGCCATTTTTCTTCTGCCATCATCAAATTCACTCGTGTAGGTGCGATATAAACTAATTCACCCGCATGGTCTAAAGACAGGTTGGCTTCTGCCTTCTTTTTAAATTCATCGAGCATTTTTTCATCATCACAATGAATCCAACGTGCAGTTTGTACGTTGATACCTTCAAAAATACATTCAACTTTATATTCGTCTTTTAAGCGTTGTTCAACTACATCAAACTGTAGAACACCGACAGCACCCAAGATAAGGTCATTATTTTTAAAAGGACGGAATAATTGTGTTGCGCCTTCTTCACAAAGCTGGTCTAAACCTTTTTGAAGTTGCTTCATTTTTAATGGATCTTTTAGTTGTGCACGACGAAATAATTCTGGCGCAAAACTAGGAATACCCGTGAAAAATAAATCCTCACCTTGGGTAAAGGTATCGCCGATACGAATCGTACCGTGGTTGTGTATGCCAATAATATCGCCAGGGTAGGCGGTATCGATATGCCCACGATCTGCCGCTAAAAATGTAAGTGCATCAGGGATTTTCACGTCTTTTTTGAGGCGAACATGATTAAGCTTCATGCCTTTTTCAAAACTGCCTGAACAGATACGCATAAAGGCAATACGATCACGATGTTTTGGGTCCATATTGGCTTGGATTTTAAAGATGAACCCGCTGAATTTCTCTTCGCTTGGCAATACCTCACGCGTAGTAGCCATACGTGATTGTGGGGCAGGGGCGTATTTTACAAAATCAGCCAATAATTCTGCAATGCCAAAATTATTGGTTGCCGAGCCGAAGAAAACAGGTGTTAGTTCACCACGTAAATAGACCTCTAGATCAAAGGTGTTACTCGCCCCTAAAACTAGTTCAATTTCTTCGCGTAGCTCTTCTGCTTGCCCGCCTAGTAATTCATCTAAACGAGGATTATCAATGCCTTGAATAATCTCCCCTTCAAGGATTTTTCCGTCGTGATTTGGGTCGTATAAATGCACGGCATCATTGTGAATGTGGTAAACGCCTTTGAGACGTTTGCCCATGCCTATAGGCCAAGTGACGGGAGCACATTTTATTTTGAGTACGCTTTCAACTTCATCCAATAATTCAATCGGATCACGACCTTCACGGTCAAGCTTGTTGATGAAAGTCATGATGGGTGTATCACGTAGGCGACAAACTTCCATTAATTTAATGGTTCGTGCTTCTACACCTTTTGCGACGTCGATAACCATTAAGGCAGAATCAACTGCTGTTAATGTTCGGTAGGTGTCTTCTGAGAAGTCCTCATGACCGGGTGTATCCAGTAGATTAATGATTTGATCAGGATCGTTAGGATTCTCTTTATTCAGCATATACGGAAACTGCATCACGGATGATGTTACCGAGATGCCACGCTCTTTTTCCATTGCCATCCAATCGGATGTTGCGTGGCGAGCGGCTTTTCGTCCCTTTACAGAACCTGCAAGCTGGATAGCGCCCCCGAATAACAACAGTTTTTCGGTGATGGTGGTTTTACCCGCATCGGGATGCGAGATAATCGCAAAGGTGCGGCGTAGTGATGTTTCTTCTGCGTGTGTCGACATATTATTTTTGGAAGCCCGCCACTAAAATTTCTAGTAATGCTTTTTGAGCATGAAGGCGGTTTTCGGCTTCATCCCAAACGACACTTTGTTTACCATCAATTACAGATGCACTGACTTCTTCTTCACGATGTGCTGGTAAACAGTGCATGAATATTGCGTCTTTATCTGCAAGCGCCATAACAGCATCATCAACCATAAAAGCTTTAAATGCTTTTTCACGAATCTTCTGCTCGTCTTCTTGACCCATGCTTGCCCAAACATCCGTTGTGATTAAATCAACGTCTTTTACTGCATCATTAATATCGTGGAAAATTGTGATGTGATCGCTGAGCGAATCAGTCAGTTTAGCATCTGGCTCATAGTCTTTTGGGCAAGCAATGTTTAGATGGAATCCAAACTGCTTTGCCGCGTTCATCCATGAATGACACATATTATTGCCGTCACCCACGTAGGTTGCTGTTTTACCCGCGATACTTCCACGGTGCTCAACGTAAGTCATCATATCTGCCAATAACTGACAAGGATGAAAGTCATCGGTTAATGCATTGATAACAGGCACGCTTGAATATTTGGCAAAGTTCTCGACAATGTCGTGCCCAAAGGTACGAATCATCACGATATCAACCATGCTTGAGATTACACGTGCACTATCTTCAATGGGTTCACCACGTCCTAGCTGAGTATCGCGTGATGACAAGAACATACCTTGTCCGCCAAGCTGGTTCATACCCGCTTCAAACGATACGCGAGTACGGGTAGATGATTTTTCGAAAATCATGGCTAAGGTCATGTTTTTAAGTGGCTCGTATATCTCGCCCTTTTTCCATGATGCTTTGAGTTCAATGGCGCGCGTGATGAGTTGTTGTAACTCATCCGGGCTAAAATCCATTAATGTAAGAAAATGTCTAATTTCTGACATGATCGTGTTTCCTATGTTTTATCTATATTTGTCTGCGCCCTTTGGGTTTGCTCAGGGTGCTACTTTTCTATTTCTATTAAAATCAATAAAGTACACTGAGAGAAATCGAAGGGTACGGCAAAGATGGTAATAGTTTAATTAATTAAAAGCTTTTAATAAGTGATACAAGCGTATTGATAATCTTATCAGCTTGTTCTTTTGTGATAATCAGTGGAGGCAACAAACGAATTGTTTTACCCGCAGTTACATTGATAAGCAGTTGCTTGTCTAAAGCCTGTTTTACTAATTCACCACAATCTTTATCTAACTCAATGCCTATCATCATGCCATGTCCACGAATATCGGTAACAGCATCAACATCAGCAAGTTCTTGCTTGAATGAATCAACAATATACTTGCCCATATCCGCAGCAGCATCGCAAAGTTTTTCTTTTACCATGATGTTAACAACGGTTAAACCAGCGCGTGTAGCCAGTGGATTGCCACCAAAGGTAGAGCCGTGTGTGCCAGGCGAGAAAATATCTTTAGCTTTGCCTGCTGCTAAGCAAGCACCAATAGGTACGCCATTGCCTAGTGCTTTTGCTAGTGTCATTACATCGGGTTTAACGTCTATTTGGCTGTTGGCACTGGTGTGTTGATGAGCAAACCACTTGCCTGTTCTACACATGCCTGTTTGAATTTCATCTAACATCATTAGCCAATTGTTTTCATCACAAATCTGGCGAATTTGCGCAAGGTAATCATCATCAGGAACAACTACGCCACCTTCGCC
This sequence comes from Thiotrichaceae bacterium, assembly GCA_026988095.1. Taxonomy (GTDB): domain Bacteria; phylum Pseudomonadota; class Gammaproteobacteria; order Thiotrichales; family Thiotrichaceae; genus Cocleimonas. The sequence continues at coordinate 9,366 of JALSLX010000087.1, read as the reverse complement.
TTGTACTGGCTCAACTAAAACAGCAACAACATCGGAGTTGTTTTCTGCTGTCTTTTTGATGGCATCAATATCGTTATAAGGCACACGTGCAAAACCTTCAACTAAAGGTGAAAACCCTGCTTGAACTTTACGACTGCCCGTTGCCGAAAGTGTTGCCAAAGTACGCCCATGAAAACTGCCTTCCATAACAATAATGCTAGCGCGCTCTACACCAATAGACTTACCGTATAAGCGTGCAAGTTTTATAGCCGCTTCATTCGCTTCAGCACCAGAGTTACTAAAAAATACTTTATCCATACCTGACAACGCACAAAGCTTCTCACCCAACTCTTTTTGGTGAGTGATTTGATAGAGGTTTGATGTATGAATAAGGGTACGAGCTTGATCAGCAAGCGCATCCGCAACTTCAGGATGGGCATGACCAAGGCTACAAACAGCAATGCCAGCGATAGCATCGAGGTATTCTGTGCCGTTAGTATCGGTGAGAGTTGCACCTTGACCGCCTTTAAATTCAACGGGCAAAGGCATATAGGTCGACATTAATGAATTTGACATGATATTTTCAACTTCTACAAAAAAGCAAAAGGGTAGCCGAAGGGCTACCCTTTTGCGAAAAAACGATCAATATTGCGCGTTTTTTCGTTTTTTGTCAATTTTGCTCTAAATCGTCGTCAGATTGAGGCGGAAAAGTTTGAAGTTTACAGTGGTAAATGAGAACTTTTCCAACAAAGAGCTGGCGACGATTAAGAGTAAAATACTACATATTGCTATTTACAAAGTCCCAATTTACTAAATTCCAAAAATCAGCAACATAAGCAGGACGAGCATTACGCTTGTCAACGTAGTAAGCGTGTTCCCAAACATCGATAGTCATTACAGCTGTTTGACCGTCAGAAAGTGGGCAACCTGCATTTGAAGTATTTACAATTTCAACAGAACCGTCAGCATTCTTGATTAACCAAGTCCAACCAGAACCGAAGTTGCCTACAGCCGTCGCTGAGAACTTCTCTTTAAAATCTGCGAATGAACCGAATGCCGCATTGATTGCATCAGCAACTGCGCCAGTAGGCTCGCCACCCGCATTGCCAGCAAGACAGTTAAAGTAGAATGTGTGATTCCAAACCTGTGCCGCGTTGTTGTAAATTGGGCCAGCAGGAGCAGAAGTGATGATGTCTTCAAGAGACTTATCAGCAAATTCAGTGCCTTCGATAAGGTTATTTAAGTTTGTAACATAGGCTTGGTGATGCTTATCGTGGTGAAAGTCTAAAGTCTCAGCAGAGATATGTGGCTCAAGTGCATCTTTTGCGTAAGGTAAGTCTGGTAATGTATGTGTCATTTTATGTTCCTTCGTTGGTGATTATTCAATGTGAGCAAGATTAGAATAGAATAGGCTATAAATAGCAATAGATCTTAGTATTTATAGTGGTTTTTCTTTGTTAGTTATATCAAGTAAATTTTATTCACTCTTAGTCGGTGTCTCTGTTTCTAATTTGTTGCCTTAAAATCGTTATCTCATCTAAAAGTTCCAGTGCTAGTGCAGAGCCCGCTAAATTCACACCTAGATCATGTTTTAAACGGAGCGCCTTATCTGCACGAATTAATGCACTGCGATGAAAGCGCCAGCGTCGGCTGGTATTCCCTTCAACAGGGGTAATCACCCCATGATCAACCATGCGGATAATCGTTTCAGCAGGGGCTTGGCAAGTCCAGCATAGTTCCGCAAGCGTTAAAACTGATTCTTCTTCTAAGATATAACCAGAGACAATATTTACTTTTTTTGCATTCATTTTATTACTCCAGATTAAAACAGGTAGCTGCGTGGGTTAAAGTCAATATCATCACGCATTTTTTCATTGTATTTTTTCACCTTAACGTCTGATGATGGTGCTAATGCCACTTGTAAAATCACATAAAAATCACCTGCATTTTTACCTGGTAAGCCTTTTCCTTTGAGGCGCAATTTTCTGCCTTGTTGAGAATCAGCGGGTACTTTCATACCCACTTTTTTACCGTCAGGCGTTGGTACATCAATTTTGGTGCCCAGTGTTGCCTCCCATGGTGCAACGGGTACATTTAAGTAAATATCTTTACCCTCCACGGTATATAAGCGATGCGGGTTAAAAGTAACCTCAAGCATCAAGTCGCCTGCGTCACCGCCACCGATGCCTGCATTACCTTGTTTTCCTAAACGGATGGTTTGCCCTTCTTTAATACCTTTTGGTATTTTTATTTTTAAGGTTCGCTGTTTATTCACAACGTGACCCTGCTCATTCACTTCTGGTATTTGTAAGGTGATGTTTTTGGTTGCACCATTAAAAGAGTCCTCCAGATCAATCATGACTCTAGCGCGGACATTTTCTCCTTTTGATTGAAAGCCGCCGCGACCCGCTGGGCCAGAGGTATAGTGCGCGCCACCTTGTCGAGCACCAAATAAGTCTTCAAAGAAACTGCTGTAATCATGGGTACTGCCTTGGGTGTAGCCACCACCGCTGAAGTCAAAGTTTTGCTCCCAATCAGGTGGTGGCTGGAAGCCTTCTTGTCCTGCTTTCCAGTTGGAACCTAATTGATCATAGGCTTCACGTTTTTCAGGGTCTTTTAATACCTCGTAGGCTTCGCCGACTTCTTTAAACTTAACCTCAGCATCTGCTTCTTTGCTTACATCGGGGTGATATTTACGCGCAAGTTTACGGTATGAGCGTTTAATCTCATCTTTTGATGCATCTTTTTCGACACCTAGAATTTTATAATAATCTTTATAATCCATGATTTATTATTCTCCTTACACAAAATGGCCAAAATAGGGGGAGGTGTGCTTTTAGATTGCCAATTTTTTTATTAACAACCCTGTTATTAGCTATTTGCTTGTGCCCACTGCACAATCTGTTGTTTATTCAAAGCCCCTGCCTGTCGAGAAACTTCTTTGCCATTTTTGAATAGTATAATACTCGGAATACTGCGAATGCCAAACTGAGCCGCCGTTTGTTGGGCAACCTCGGTATTGAGTTTTGCCAGTATCACATTTGGCTCTAGCTGTGCACTGGCCTCAGCAAAGGCAGGTGCCATCATTTTACATGGGCCACACCATTCTGCCCAAAAGTCTACCACCACGGGTACATCGCTTTTGGCGATAAACTTGGCAAAGTTTTGATCGGTTAATTCTACAGGGTGACCTGTGAATAAAGGCTTTTTACATTTGCCACATTTAGGCTTATCTGCCAAACGATCCTCAGGAATCGCATTGGTTGCCGTACAATGCGGGCAAACGATGTGTTTTTTATTGCTCATTTTATAAGTCTCATATTTTCATATAACGAGGGCTGATCATTGACCAGCCCTTTATGGTTGCAAATTATACTTAGTTTAGTGTACCTGAATTTTTCTGCGCTTATGTTGCTCAGATTTTGCCACTTCCACGCGTAGTACACCTTGTTTGTATGAAGCCTCTGCCTTTTCAGGGTCAACCTCATAGCCTAAGGGTAAAACACGTTCAAAGTGACCGTAGGCGCGTTCCTTTATAGTATAGCCGCCTTCCATGCGTTCTTTAGAAAGATGTTTTTGACCTTTCACATAAAGTACATTGTCAACCACTCTAATATTAAAATCACCTTCTTCCATGCCGGGTGCTTCTATGCTTACGATAATTTTATCGTCGTTATCATAAATATCAGCACTTAACAGTCCCCAGCGCGTGATTCCTGCTGGCTGGTTTTCATCTTCATCATCACTGTGAAAGAGGGTTAACGCGTTGCTGGCGCGATGAACTAAATGATTCCAACCGTGGCTGATAGAATCCCAAGTACGGTGAAAGGTTTTTGATACGTCATCTAAATGAATCATATTGATACCTCCTGTTTCTCTTCGTTACTTCGTTACTGATGAACTACGCAACCTTAACTTCAATTTTGCGTGGTTTGTGTTTTTCAGAGCGTGGAATCTCCAGCTGTAAGACACCATTTTTTAGATTGGCATCAATCTTCGCGCTATCCAACTCTGAGCTTAAAGTAAACTTACGGCTATAAAAACCCGCATGAACATCCATATAAGTTGGGTTTAAATCATCCGGTGTATTCAAATTTACCCCGCCTTTTATGGTGAGCACATCGCTATCCATATTAATATCTAGCGAATCTTTACTTACACCAGGTAAATCAATATAAATCACCGCTCCATCTTTGGTTTCATGTATATCCGCCGCAGGGGTTAACTCCAACGATTGAGCGCGTGCATTACTCTCTTGTTGCGCTGTACTCACTTCGTTGTTTGATTGCTTTACTGCTGCTTCTGTTCCTGTATTCGTAGTCATTTTTAATACCTCCTACTGATTAAACTTTAACTTCAATTTGACATGGCTGAACCTCTGCCTTCTTCGCCACACTGATATGCAACACACCATCACGGTAAACTGCTTCTGTTTGATCAGGGTCAACATCCTCTGGTAGCGCAACCGTGCGTTTAAATTTACCCACAAAACGCTCACGTCGGTTAATCGCATTTTTGTCCAAATCATCCTTTGTGCGCTCACCTGACACGCTGAGTAGATTTTTCTCGATGCTTACATCAAGCTCAGATGCCTCTAAGCCTGGGGTAAAAAGGTAAACTTCAACACTTTTATCCGTCACACCCATATTCACCTGAGGGTAAGCACGCGTGCGACTACTTTCTCTCGTAAGGCGCGCAAACTCAGGTGCAAGAACCTCATCAAAACCTTCAAAGAATGAAGGGCTAAATCTCAACATATTCGAAATCATTTCTATACCTCCAGTTAGTTTGTCATCACTTCTTATTTTCAAATTATGAATTAGCTCGTATTTTTCAAGAGCTGATTTCATTTGAATCTATTATTAGTGAAGCTTTGTTTGATTACTGTCAGTTGGGTGACACTATTGAGAATCCTAAGTAAAACTTTACACAATAATAGGATGATGAGTTAAAAATTAATGTCCACGTTAGTAAATATTACTTGGAGACGTTTTATCTTCTATCCGTCAGCTAGCTGACATTCCTTTTTCTTGTTTTTTTATAAACTATCCCTAGTTATTCGAACAAGAACCTAAGAAAGGGAGAATGAAAATGAGTATTGGAGATTCAAAACTAGAAGCATTATTAGATCGATTAGCACCTGTAATCCTACCACCTGCTGAATTTCCTCCAGCAGATGTGGTACGTGATACATCGCGTGAAAACATTAATGAACGCATTAAAAACAATGCGCAGGAGATCGGTTTAGAGCTTGATACTGAGCATTGGGAAGTTATCAATTTTCTATTTGATTTTTATGAAAATTGTTGTGAGACCAAGGCGCCTCATTATCTAGGTCAAAAGAATTACTGGGAATATATTGATTGCATTCGACACCATGATTGTGAGGAAGATGAAGAGACAATGAATAAAAAATGTCCCTTTGGGCAACTCAGTGTCAAGGAGGCTACTAAGGCTTATCGCGTGTATCGCATTCTTTTAAAATCCTATAAAGATAAAGGTGGAAAGAGATATTTATACAAGCTGTTTCCGTATGGGTCTTTGTTTACGATTCATTTATTAGCGCAGTTGCCACGGTTGATTAATGATGTTGATCCTCATTATGGAACAGCCTATTAGGAGATAAAGAAGATTTAAAAATCGTCAGTTAGCTGACAGAGCTAATTGGCGGGATCAGTAAAATACCACCAACGAAACAAAAGATAATTTCAGCATAGTGGCTACAAGTTACTGTGCTTAATTCAAATTAGGAGGTCATTAAAATGGCTAAAGTAATAGGAATAGATTTAGGAACAACCAACTCCTGTGTTGCCGTTATGGAAAATAACACGGCTAAGATAATAGAAAATGCAGAAGGAGATCGCACAACACCTTCTATAGTTGCATATGCGGATGATGAGGTGTTAGTGGGTCAACCGGCAAAACGTCAGGCAGTGACCAATCCAGAAAAAACGCTGTTTGCGATTAAGCGTTTGATTGGTCGTCAATATGATGAGGATGCGGTACAAAAAGATATAAAACTTGTGCCTTACAAAATCATCAAGTCTGATAACGGTGATGCATGGGTTGAGGTGAATGGCAAGAAGCTATCACCTGCTGAGGTATCTGCGCGTATTTTGCAAAAGCTGAAGAAAGATGCAGAAAGCTACTTAGGTGAAGAGGTTAAAGAGGCAGTCATTACCGTGCCTGCTTACTTTAATGACTCGCAACGCCAAGCCACCAAAGATGCAGGAAAAATAGCGGGCTTAGAAGTTAAGCGAATTATCAACGAGCCTACTGCAGCAGCATTGGCTTATGGTATTGATAAGACGGCAAAAGGTGATCAAAAAATCGTGGTTTACGATTTAGGTGGCGGAACCTTTGATGTGTCTATCATTGAAATTGCTGATATTGATGGTGAAAAGCAGTTTGAAGTGTTAGCGACTAATGGTGATACATTCTTAGGCGGTGAAGATTTTGATATGCGCTTAATGGATTATTTGGTGGATGAGTTTAAGAAAGACTCAGGCGTTGATCTTAAAAATGATCCCTTGGCATTACAACGTCTTAAAGAGGCAGCTGAGAAAGCTAAGATTGAGTTGTCATCTGCCCAGCAGACGGATATTAACTTGCCCTACGTGACAGCTGATGCCTCTGGACCTAAGCATCTTAATATCAAGGTGACACGCTCTAAGCTTGAATCTTTGGTAGAAGATTTGGTTAAACGCACCATTGCGCCTTGCAAACTGGCACTGAAAGATTCTGGTTTATCCATATCGGATATTGATGACGTGATTTTAGTCGGTGGTCAAACGCGTATGCCTAAGGTTCAAGAAGAAGTAAAAGCATTCTTCAAGAAGGAAGCACGTAAAGATGTGAACCCTGATGAAGCAGTTGCCATGGGTGCGGCGATTCAAGCGGCAGTACTTTCTGGTGATGTAAATGATGTGTTATTGCTTGATGTAACACCGCTATCACTGGGTATAGAAACGATGGGGGGTGTATTGACCACGTTGATACAGAAAAATACCACGATTCCTGCTAAAGCGTCAGAAATGTTCTCAACGGCTGAGGATAATCAATCAGCGGTAACGGTGCATGTGCTTCAAGGCGAACGTGAGTTGGCTAAAGACAATAAATCACTCGGTCAGTTTAATTTGTCCGATATACCACCAGCACCACGTGGACAGCCACAAATCGAGGTGACCTTTGATATTGATGCTAATGGTATTTTAAAAGTATCAGCGAAAGATAAAGCCAGCGGTAAAGAGCAGGCGATTGAAATCAAGGCATCCAGTGGTTTATCCGATGCAGAAGTTGATCAAATGATTAAAGATGCTGAGGCGCATGCGGATGATGATCGCAAGCAACGTGAATTGATTGATGCGCGTAACCAAGCGGATCAGCTAGTGCATCTTGCAGGAAAGTCGATAGAAGAGGCTGGTGATAGTGCCCCTGAAAATGACAAACAAACGCTGCAAAGCGCAATTGATGCTGCTAAGGAAGCGATTAAGGGCAACGATAAGGCGGAGATTGAAAGTAAGTCGCAAGCCTTGCAAGACGCATCGACTGCCTTTGTGCAGGCAACCGCAAAGGCATCGACAGGAGATACGTCTTCGGCACAAGCATCTGACGATGCAGGCGATGATGATGTTGTTGATGCTGAGTTTGAAGAAGTGGACGATAAATAACGCCACTCTTTAACAGTCGCCCTGTCCCCTTCCGATTAGCAGGGCGGCTATTTTTAACAGAGGTTAATCCTAGCCTCTGTTCTTTTTAAGAAAAAATTTAGTCTTTCTTTTTAGACTTGGACTAGATCTTATGCGCACTAAACAAATGAAATAGAGGAGTAATTCAAAAATGAAAAATACTAAGCATGCATTAATTTTAACAAGCTTATTAATTGGCTCATTAGCCGTTAGCCCATCGGTACTCGCTGATAGCCAAGCTAAAACTCAAGCTACGGCATCAAGCGAAGTAAAATCCCATGTAAAAGCAGGCGCTGAGAATAAAGCAAAGCAATCCTTAGAAAAATCAAAACCAGCGGTAAGCAAAGCACAAGACAAGGCTAATAAAAAGGCTATTGTTGATAAAGCACAAAGCCAAGTAGAACTTTTAAAAGAAGTAGATAAGGGTATTGTTGATGGTTTTAAAAAGGTCATTGAAGCGACTAATCTGATTAAAGAAGATAAGATAAAAGAAGCTATCAAAGCGTTGCAGGATGCTACTGGAAAATTTGACGTGGCATTAGCTGCTGATCCTAAATTAGCACTTATTCCTATTGCTTCGACTGTTCGTATTAATGAACTCATTACTACGCCTGAGGTGATAAAGGCACAAACAAAACTGGCAAAAGAATTATTGGAAGACTCCAAGGTTCAGGCTGCTAGAGCGTTGTTACTACCCTTGCAGGATGAATTGGTAACGCGCACAACATCATTGCCTATGACCACTTATCCCGATGCAATAAAACTTGCAACCAAGATGTTGGTAGAGGGTAAAAAAGAGGCGGCAAGTGCTACGTTAGAAACTGCGCTATCAACATTTGTTGATGAAACTTCTATTATTCCTCTTTCTTTAGTACGGGTTGAGGCAATGGTTCTTGCAGCTTCTGAACTAAATAAAGAAACAGATAAGGAGAAAGTTTTAGTTTTATTGACTGCTGCTGATCAGCAGTTACAAGTGGCTACAGAGTTGGGGTATACCACTAAAAACTCCTCACTGTATGAAGGACTTTCACAACAGATTAAAGCCGTAAAGAAAGAAATCAAGGGTGGCAATGTTGTTGAGAAGATGTACAGTAAACTTCAAGGCTCGATTAAAAGTCTGATCGGTAAAAACTCAGAGCAAAAAATTGAAAGTAATGAGAACAAATAAATAGTAAACAATAAATAAGTAACACCCTAAAACCCCAGTATCAGGCTGGGGTTTTAGGGTATTTAGCCTCCTACTTTTTTAATGTTTTAATATAAAATAACGTTCCAACATACAAAACCCCGAAAAACAGGGGGGAGTGGCTAACGAAAAAGGTAAAATAAATGAAGAAACTGAACCGTGAAAATATTATTTATATGCTATTGAGCATTTTATTAGTGGTTGGTGGCTATTGGTTCTTACGATATGCCTACCAAGTCGCTGATGCAGCTCCGTTCTCTCAAGAGATTGTGCTGGTAATTTTAGGAACAATCATTACGATTCTTATTACCGCAATTTTGTTAAATAAACAGACTGAAGTAGAGCTTAAAAAAGAAGAAAATATTAAGTTTATCGAGCTTAAAACAGACTTAGATTCACATTCCAAATGCATAACTTGCAACGAGTAGAAAAAGCGACCAGTTACTTGTAGCCTTCCGCTTTTTCTCCGCAAGAGATGTTAGCAATGAAAAATCACAAGCAACTGATCTATGA
>JALSLX010000086.1 GCA_026988095.1 Thiotrichaceae bacterium | reverse complement strand
TTTTTCTCCTAGTTTTTGTTGTGGCGACAACATGACTAGAATGCATGAGTAGATTTTATTTGTCTCTCCAGGCGGAGCCTTTCGACCAACTCCACGTCCTAAGGACGTGGTTTAATTTTTAATAAATGAGAGAAAAAAGGTGAATAATAGTGGTTTGAGATTTTTCAAGTTAAAGTTAATGATGCCACTACTTACCTTGATGGTAAGTGCTTGCGCGGTTGAGTTAAAGGAAGGCGCAGACATAGTGCAACTTATTTATGTACAACCAAAAAAAGAAGTCTGCCAGTTTATAGGGCAGACTTCTGCTTCTGATGGCGGGATGGTTTCAGGTGATTTTATGTCCGATGCTGATATTCATAAAGGCACGGCTAATCAAATGAAGAATAAAGCCTATGCAATGGGAGGAAACCTTGTTTATATACACCAGCAGTTTGATGAAAATGCTCAGTTAACTAGCACCAAAACTAAGCAAACGATGATGGGGTTTGTCTATCACTGTGATGGCCTTAAACAAGTTCCGTCAAAAGATGCTCTGGAGAAAGCTCAGTGATTTTAGCTTCAAAAATTTGATTTTCTAATGACTGGCTGTTCTCTATAATTGTAGCAACGCGTAAATAATTGGGTGTATAGCCAAACACTTTATGACTTTGTGTGTTGACCTCTTCTTTTTGACCTTCCCATAAAATCTTAAAAGTACGCCCTTGGTTTTGAATGAAAAAGTCCTGTTTCATTTCTTCTGCGAGTTTATGTAATTGTTGGCTGCGTTGCTTTTTAATTGTATTAGGTACTTGCTCAGGCAATGTAGCAGCTTTAGTATCGGTGCGCATCGAATAAGTAAAAATGTGAATATGGCCAAACCCAATGCTTTTAATATAAGTAAAGCTATCTTGCCATTCTCGCTCTGTTTCACCTGGAAAACCAACAATAATATCGGTAGTGATATTGATATACGGCACTTGGGCGCGCGCATCGGCAATAATCTGAGTAAACTCTTCCGTTTTACAGCGGCGTGCCATACGTTTTAAAACATTATCTGAGCCACTTTGCAAAGGCAAATGTAAATGTGGCATAAGACGTGGGTTGGTAAATAAAGCAAAGAAGTTATCTGGTAGATCCCACGGCTCTAAAGAACCTAAACGTAAACGCAGGATGGTGGTTTGTTCTAAAATCGCAGTGATTAGGTGCGCTAAGTTTTGCCCTATATCTGAGCCATAGCCGCCTAAATGTACGCCAGTTAAAATAACTTCTTTAATACCTTGTTCAACCAGTCGATTGATATCTTGAACGATCTGTTCAATTGTTGTACTTTTTTCTTCACCGCGTGCAACGGTCACAATACAAAAGGTACAACGGTAACGACAGCCATCTTGTACTTTCACAAAAGCGCGCTGTCGGCCCCGACTAAATAAAGAAGTTTCACCGGGTTCGGTGGACATCGCTGGCATGGTTGGAATATCTAATTCTTGCATAGCAAGTTCGACTAGACGGTCTTTATCTTGATTACTAACAATTAAATCGACACCTAATAATTGTGCAGCTTCATCAGTATTAAGCGTGACATAACAACCACTGGCAATGATTTTTGCGCTCGGATTATCTCTATGGATGCGGCGAATAAGTTGACGTGATTTGCGTACGGCATCTTGTGTGACGGCGCAAGAATTAACAATAATCAGCTGAGCTTCATTTTGTTCGCGGGTAATTTTGTGACCTGCTTTTTGAAAAGCTTGTGCCCAACTTTCCAATTCTGCTTCATTAAGACGACAACCGAGGGTTCTTAGGTGAACTAACATGATGCGAAAAACCAATATGCGATAAAGATTGCGGAAATAATCCCCGCAAATTCAACCATTATCCCACAGCTAAACTACGAGTGGATATTATTTATCTTGTAGACTAAGATGCTAATGTTAGTCATTTGCTAGAATAAGAAAATATAAATTTGAGTATAAACAGTCTTATCAGTTCTATACTTTAAATGTTGTAAATTATTGTGATCTAAATGTAATAAATATGAAGTAAAAATCCACGTTCTTAGAACGTGGTTTTGATTGCACCCTAGAAGGGTGTAATGACTAGCCCTCTTAGAAGGCTAGTCCATTGCCGCCTATTATTAATTTTACGTCTTAACTTAGGACTCTA
>JALSLX010000085.1 GCA_026988095.1 Thiotrichaceae bacterium | reverse complement strand
TACGAGGGAGTTTAGCCATATTGATGGGCTGAAGATTGAGAATTGGCTTTAAGGCTTTGGTCATTACAATTCCTCCGTTCCTGATTCTTTTTGAGGGAGTTTATTTATTACGGCGTGTTCTTCGCTGTGTTGTTTTACGCTTTCAAACATAAAATCCAAGTAAATATACATTGTAGGTTGGCGCTGAGGCACGAAGCCCAACATGACGGTGTTTGTTGGGCTTCGCAAGCTCAGCGCCAACCTACGATCTACCAGTGGCTTATTGTTTGGATTTACAAAACATCAAATTACTGGGGGTGACGATTTATTATCTTAATATTTGCCACCACTGTACTTTTTTGCCGTTTTGTAATTATGCACCCGCTACCGTCATGCCTTCGATTAATATAGAGCCTGTGCGCGTTCCACCACGTAAATCCACATCATTTCCTACGGCTACGATATTTTGTAGCATGTCTTTAAGGTTGCCTGCTACGGTGACTTCTTCTACGGGGTATTGTATCTCGCCATTTTCTACCCAAAAGCCTGCTGCACCGCGTGAATAATCACCGGTTATGCCGTTGACACTGTTGCCGATGAGTTCGGTGACATACAAGCCTGTGCCTAGCATTTTTAGTAGTTCGTCAAAGCTTTGGCCTGTTGTGTCTAGCGTTAGGTTGTGTGTTCCGCCTGAGTTTGCGGTACTTTTCAGCCCTAGCTGGCGCGCTGAGTAACTGCCCATGATGTAGTTTTGTACGATGCCATCGACGACTATATTGCGGTTATTGGTTGCTACACCTTCTTTGTCGAAGTAGCTACTGCCGAAGGCTTGCTTTAGGTGAGGTTGTTCGTGTAGGTGGATGAATTCTGGGAATACTTTTGTGTCTACACAATCAAGCAGATAGGTTGATTTTCGGTATTGTGATCCGCCACCTATGGCACTGGTAAAGTGCCCGATAATGCTTCGTGCTACTTCTGGCGAATATAAAATATTGGCTTTGCGTGTGCTGATCTGTTTGCCGTTTAGACGCGCGAGTGTACGCTCAGCTGATTTTTTGCCGACGGTTTCTGCTGTGTCTAATTGATTGTGCAAACGGCTGGTGCTGTACCAATAGTCGCGTTGCATATCTTCACTGCCTTGCGTTTGCCCAATGACGGAACAACTTAGACTATGACGACTAGAGGGCATGATGCCTGTGAAGCCATTGGTGTTGGCGATCATCCCTATTCCGCTGTAACTGCTAATGCTTGCGCCGTCTGAATTGATGATGCGCTTGTCAAAACCTAACGCAGCGGCTTCACATTCTTTGGCGATTTCGATGGCTTGCTCTGCGTTTAAATCCCACGGGTGGTATAGATCTAAATCATTATTATTAGCGTGATCCGCTAGCATCAGTTCGGCATCTGCCAATCCTGTATATTTGTCTTCGCCTGTGTATTTGGCGATGTTACAGGCGGCTTTTACGGTGTCTTCTATGGCCTGTGGGGATAAGTCTCCCGTGGTGGCTGAGCCTTGATGTTGACCGATGTAAACGGTTAGGTTTAAGCCTTGATCTCGATTATATTCGAGCTTATCGACTTGCCCTTTGTGTACTTCCACCGATAGCCCTGCGCCACGGTTGAGGCTTAATTCGGCATCTGTTGCGCCGTATTTTTTACTGAGTTTTAGTACGAGTTCTGAAACTTCGCGCATTTCGGTATCGGCTATTGTGATTTCTGATGCGTTCATGCTTCTGTCCCCCCTACGGTTAAGCCATCTATTTTTAAGGTGGGTTGCCCAACACCGACGGGCACGCTCTGCCCTGCTTTGCCACACACACCTACACCTGCATCGAGCTTTAAGTCGTTGCCGATCATGGATACGCGGGTTAATACGTCTGGGCCATTGCCGATGAGGGTTGCGCCTTTGACGGGTTGGGTTATTTTGCCGTTTTCGATGAGGTAAGCCTCTGATGCGGAGAATACGAACTTGCCTGATGTGATATCTACTTGTCCACCGCCAAAGTTTACGGCGTATAAGCCATTTTTTACCGATGCCAGAATTTCTTCTGGGTCATCATTGCCTGGGAGCATATAGGTGTTGGTCATGCGTGGCATGGGGAGATGCGCGTATGATTCGCGTCTGCCGTTGCCGGTTGATTGCTCGCCCATTAATTTGGCATTGAGTTTGTCTTGCATATAGCCTTTAAGTACGCCATTTTCGATAAGTGTGGTGCAATTGGTTTGCGTGCCTTCATCGTCAATACTTAATGAGCCACGGCGATTTTCAAGTGTACCGTCATCCACGACGGTCACACCTTTTGCGGCAACGGTTTCACCGACGCGACCACTAAAGGCTGATGTGCCTTTGCGGTTAAAGTCACCTTCTAAACCATGACCAATTGCCTCATGAAGCAAGATTCCGGGCCAACCAGAGCCTAAGACAACGGTTTGACTACCTGCAGGAGCTGGGACAGCATCAAGGTTAACGAGGGCTAATCTTACCGCTTCGTTTGCGTAGTCTCTTACGCGGTCTGCTTGGGTGAAATAATCAAAGCCGTATCTGCCACCTCCGCCTGTGCCTGCAGATTCTCGTTTGCCGTCTTTTTCTACAATCACGGTGATGTTCATGCGCACTAATGGACGAATATCCGCATTAAGATTGCCTTCAATATCAGCAATTAAAATATGCTCGTGTACGCCTGCAATATTTGCCATAACTTGGGTGACGTAGGGGCTTGCCGCGCGGGCCTCTTTGTCGGCAAGATTTAACAACGCGATTTTTTCATCTTCAGTCAGTGCCGCTAAAGGATTATCAACGCTGTAAAGTGGGTTGATTTTAGCAGGCGTATTGGCTTGCCATGCTTGCACACGCCCTGTCTGCCCTGCTTTACCAATACCTGCCGCGGCTTTGGCTGCTGTGGTGAGTGCATCAAAACTGATTTCATCTGAATAGGCAAACCCTGTTTGCTCACCCACAACCATACGAACACCAACGCCTTGCTCTATGCTGTAGGTGCCATTTTTGATAATACCTTCTTCCATGCCCCATGATTCAAAACGAGTGGACTGAAAATAAAGATCAGCTAAATCTGCGCCTTGTAGTTGAGAGAATACTTTATCAAGATGTGACTCTGTGATGCCAGAAGGCTCGAAGAGTTGTTGTTGTGCTTGCTGCAGTGGTGATTGGCTCATAAGTTTATTTCTTGGTTTGTTTGCTCCCTCTACCTAGCAGGGGGAGGGCTGGGGAGGGGTAGAGTGTTCGAAGTTTAGATTCGCTTCGAGATTTCTACCACCTCCCTAACCCTCCCCCCTGCTAGGGAGAGGGGACTTGTTTCGTTGTTTTTTAAAGTTTTGTGTGCTGTAAAACGGGAAAGCTTTTTCTAACTTTTTTCTGTGCCTTCAAGTCTATATTCATGGTGATGATGCCCGTGCCTTTCAAGCGCAAAGCATGAACTTGTCCTAAATAATCAACCATCATACTGTGCCCGTAAGTGTGACGACCATTTACATGATAACCACCTTGCGCTGGTGCTATCACATAGCATTGGTTTTCTATGGCACGGGCTTTGATGAGTGGCTCCCAGTGGATTTTCCCCGTGGTTTTGGTGAAGGCAGAAGGTATTAGAAATATTTCAGCGCCCTGCTTGACCATTTCACGATATAAAATGGGGAAACGTAGATCATAACAAATGGACATGCCAATTCTACCAAAAGGCGTGTCAACAACAACGATATCTTCACCTGCTTTAAAGGTATCACTTTCTTTATAGGTATCTGTGGTTTTTCTCTCACCCGCTTCGCAATCGATGATCACATCAAATAGGTGTATTTTATTGTAACGTGCGACAATTTCACCTTTGCCATTAAACATCAGTGATGCGGCACTAGCGCGATTAGCATTATCTGATTTAAGCGGTATAGAGCCTGCAACAATCCAAACTTTATTATCAATAGCGCATTGGCGAATCACATCTTGAATCTGCCCAGTGCCCTGCTCTTCTGCCATGTCGATATTTTCGGACTCATCCATCGCCATGAGTGCGAAATTTTCTGGCAACACCACCATGCCTGCGCCTTTTTGGGCAGCTTCATGGATTAGTCGTGAGGCTTCCATAAGGTTGGCTTTAATTTGTGGGCCTGATGCCATTTGAATGGCGGCTATTTCATTGTTCATAGGTTTTGGTGTTGTTTATTTTCTTTAATTTTTTCGCCCCCTCTCTCTAGCAAAGGGAGGGCTGGGGAGGGGGTAGAATGTTTGAAGTATTGATTTACTTCGAGATTTCTACCCTCTCCCTAACCCTCTCCCTGCTAGGGAGAGGGGACTAAAAGCGTATTAGCTTAAAAATTCAAGAATTTCCTTTTCAATGTCTTGCTTATCAATCACCACACTTTGTGTGATTTCTTTTTCAAACAAATCACTGATTGACTCAGGAATTTCTATATTCGCTTTACTGGCAATAGCTTTAAGTGCATCAATATCGCTACTGCCAGCCTCGCCTGTTAATGCTTCTGCAATTGTGGGCGAGAATTTTGTCCACTCTGCGGTTGAATAGACGATCGTTTTTAATGACTTATCATCACGACAGGTATCGTATGCTTTAAAACACGTTGCTGTGTGTGGGTCCATCAAATAGCCATCGTGATTAAAAGTGTCTTTGATGTATTGACTACCTTCTGAATCACTACAGTAATCAGCAGAAAATACGCTTTGAAGTTTGCTTAATTCATCTTCTGTTAACTGGTAGCGTTTGTCAGTATCTAGCTGCTGCATGAGCTCCTTGGTACGCGCTTCACCAAGCATATCAAATAGAATTCTTTCTACATTGGATGATTTTAAAATATCCATCGCAGGTGATGTAGTAGCGATAACCGATGAATCACTAATATCATAAAGCCCTTTATTGATAAGAGACGTTAAAACATTGTTTTCATTAGAGGCTATGAGGATTTTCTCTACGGGTAAGCCCATCTTCATGGCGTAATATCCGCCGAGTGCATTACCGAAGTTTCCGCTAGGTACGTCGAGATAAACCTTGTCACCTAATGTGATTTCATCTTGGCGTACTAACTCAAGATAACTGTGAATGTGGTACATGAGTTGGAAAATGATGCGCCCAAAATTTACTGAGTTTGCCGCTGATAGTGAGATGTTTTTTTCTTTTAGCTTGGCATTAAATGTTTCTGACTGGAGCAGTAACTTTAATGCACTTTGAGCATCATCAAAATCACCGTGAATGCCGATAACTTTTAAATTAGGGGCATCTTCCGTAACCATTTGCAGACGCTGAACATCGGATGTTCCACCATCAGGATATAAACAAACAACACGTACATTTTCACGGTTTTTAAAGGTTTCTAGCGCTGCAGGGCCGGTGTCGCCACTGGTTGCCGCCATGATGAGATATTCTTCATTATGGTCTTGCGCTAATGATGAAAGCACTTTACCAAACGGCTGTAAAGCCATGTCTTTGAAAGCGCGAGTTGGGCCATGCCATAGCTCGCTAACGAATAAATCGTCTTTGACTTTTACTAATGGCGCTGGGTTACAGCCCTCTGTGGTGCAATCATCAAAATGATCGTAGAGCGATAAGGCTTCGTCGATGACTGGATCATTAATATCAATATTAAACGCTGTAAGAATATTTTTTGCGAGTGCTTTGTAATCTTGATCTACATGACACTTTAAGAAATATTCACCTAAGTCAGGTAATGATTCTGGCGAATAAATCCCTCCAAACGATGACATTGGGCTAAGGATAGCCTCAGAAAAAGTTACTGATTTTGGGCTTGTGCCATCATTACCGCGTGTTTCTATAAATTTCATTTTTAAACCTTTAAAGATTTTTTGCCACGGAATCACACGGAAGAACACGGAAATGTAAAACAGAAGTAATAACCCTTCCGTGTCATTTCCGTGTGGTTCCGTGGATAATTATTTTTTAGCTAAGCTCTTCTACTCTGATACGCATGATTTCATCTTTAATAACGTCCAACGCTTCTATTTGTTTTAGCGCACTATTCATATCACCCTCATTTACACGATGTGTAAGTAGGATAATATTTACATCATCGCCTTCATTCTCGGGTTGTTTTTGAATGAATGCTTCGATGCTGATGTTTTGGTCACCCAAAATACGAGTTACTTCTGCCAATACGCCGGCTTCATCTTTCGCTGTCATGCGTAGGTAGAATGCAGTTTCAACTTCATCCATGCTCACAACAGGAATATCTGCTAGCTCATTTGGCTGGAATGCTAAATGAGGTACGCGATTTTCAGGATCCGTTGTTAGTGTACGCGCCACATCAATAATATCTGCAATGACTGCAGAGCCTGTCGCCTCATCACCCGCGCCAGCGCCGTAATAAAGTGTCGCACCTACCGCATCACCTTTTACTAATACTGCGTTCATTACGCCGTTTACGTTTGCAATTAAACGTGATTTTGGGATTAGTGTTGGATGCACGCGTTGCTCTACACCCGCTTCGGTACGTCTCGCTACACCTAAATGTTTGATGCGGTAGCCAAGCTCTTCGGCGTAGGCAACATCTTCTAAGGTGATTTTTGAGATGCCTTCTGTGTAGGTTTTATCAAACTGCAAAGGGATTCCAAAGGCGATTGATGACAATATAGTCAGCTTATGCGCTGCATCAATGCCTTCAACATCAAAAGTCGGGTCTGCTTCTGCATACCCTAGTGCTTGTGCTTCTGCTAATACATCGTCAAAGTTTCTGCCTTTATCGCGCATTTCTGTAAGAATAAAATTACCTGTGCCGTTTATGATGCCTGCAAGCCATTCAATACGGTTTGCCGCTAAGCCTTCACGTAAGGCTTTAATGATTGGAATTCCACCAGCAATTGCCGCCTCAAACGCAACCACTACGCCCTTTTCTTGAGCTTTAGCAAAAATTTCATCACCGTGAATGGCAATTAAGGCTTTGT
This sequence comes from Thiotrichaceae bacterium, assembly GCA_026988095.1. Taxonomy (GTDB): domain Bacteria; phylum Pseudomonadota; class Gammaproteobacteria; order Thiotrichales; family Thiotrichaceae; genus Cocleimonas. Next base: position 8,031 of record JALSLX010000085.1, on the reverse strand, counting down.
TTGCTGTCACAACGTGCTTGCCGTTTTCTATTGCTTTTAGTACTAATTCTTTTGCCGGTGAATAACCACCGATAAGCTCAACAACCACATCAATATCTGGGTCATTTACGACTTCAAAAGCATCATCTGTTAAACGTACATTATCAATCCCTAAATTTGTTGCTGCACTGGCATCAAGCGTTGCGATGAAATCAACTTCGATGCCACGTCCTGCTCGTCTTGCAATCTCTTCTGCGTTTCTTTTTAGTATTACAGCAGTTCCGCCACCCACTGTTCCTAACCCCAACAAACCGACCTTAACAGGTTTCATTTTTTAAGCCTTAATATGTAAATTTTATAAGAGCGAGAACATTACCCATGTGCGCCTTGACTGTCAATCGGGATTCACTATGATAGACCTCTGTTTTCCTTATATAGCGCCAAAAACACATGAAATTTGCTGAAGACCATAACAACTCAAGATACAAAATTACTGGCTATGATTCTGAAGGTGTAGCTATCAATGGATTAATCCATAAACAGTCTTTTATTTTATCACCGATGGAGCTTGTTAATGACTGGCAACCACAAGATTTAGCTTCATTAAAGGTTGAGCATTTTGATGCGTTTTATAAGATGAAACCTGAGGTGATAATTATAGGGACAGGAGCAAAGCAGATTTTTCCTAATCATGAAATATTGAAATATCTGGTACAAAACCGTATCGGCTATGAAATCATGGATACGCAGGCGGCGTGCCGCACTTTTAATATCATAATGGCAGAAGGTCGTACTGTGGTTGCGGGGATGTTTATTTAAAGGAAGCTCTGAACAACCTAGCTGAGTTCTGGCAACGCCAAGTTTTCAAGTTCGAGGCATTGATTTTAAGCATAGTTATTCTATGGTTAAAATCAATAACGAAGAAATTGGAAACTTGGCTCGCAGAATTCAACTAGGTTATTCAGAGATTCCTTAAGAAAGTAATAAAGCCCTTTCTAATATAATATTTATTGAATTAAGTTGCGAAACCCCCATACTGAATGCAACTTTAAAAACCAACCAAAAAAAGTGAGAATATCATGTCAGACGTAGATGTAATGGATAGAATTGATGATGCAGTTAAAAACAACGCTGTAGTTGTATTTATGAAAGGTACACCTCAGTTACCACAGTGTGGTTTTTCTAGTCGTACAGCACAAGCGCTTATGGGTTGTGGTGAAGAGTTTGCTTATGTAAACGTATTAACAGATCCTGAGATTTTTCAAAACCTGCCACGTTATGCTGATTGGCCAACTTTTCCACAGGTTTACGTTAACGGTGAGCTCATTGGCGGTTGTGATATTACGCTTGAGATGTTTGAAAAGGGTGAATTACAGACTATGGTGAAAGAAGCCTGTGCAAGTGAGAAAAAAGACGCCTAGTATTTATAATAAAGTTTATTGAAGACTAATTATTCCCTCTTTTATATTGATGTTTAACACAAATCATCGAAAAAGAGGGGGGGTGGTTAGTTAAATATGCCTTAAAATATGTTTTAAATACAATTAAAGCAACAGAATGATACTTCTATTATATAGTGGAGTGGCTACCAAGAATTTTCTTGATGGTTTCATCTTTAACTGAATAAAACACCCTGTTAGCATCCTTTCTTGATGCTACAACACCCTTATCTTTCAATAAACACAAGTGTTGCGAGACATTACTCTGCGTTGTCCCAACTGTTTTTAGAATGTCCTGCACACTCAATTCGCCCTTGCCTAATACACAAAGAATTTTTAGTCTTAATGGGTGGGATATTGCTTTTAATGAACGTGATGCATCTTCCATATTACTACCCGCAAGAATGCCATTCATAAAGACACAATTGTGCCTTGTTGTATCAGACGGTGTGCCATGCCCTGCACTTTCCGTCATCGTGTTTTCTATTGTCATGATACTAAGCCCGCTATGTATATTAGTATTATCTAATATGATAATCTATGTTTTTCGGTAAGTCACTATAAGATTAACTTTTTTTGATATTAGTAATTTTTAATCTTGTAGTTAAGTGTCTGAAATCATTAATTGAAATACTATCTGGGGTGATAATTATTCTATGGTTAGAGTGATTATTGTCAATAAAGTTCAAAATAATTATCCATGTACTTACAAAGCTTGAAGGGTGTAAATCGACAGAAAATAACCCTCCATTTTTATGCTTTTCAGATGAGGATATTTTCCAGTTGTTTTTAGAGTCTTGCCTGAGCTCTGTAACGGTATTGTTTACTATGCGTAAATAATAATTAACCGATACAATTATCAAAAATATCAGAAGCAACTTTAAACTTGGAGTAAAAATATCCATCCAGAGCACTAAAATTAATAAACATAAATGGGGTGCAATAATTAATATTTTCTTTTGGGCTGATGTTTTAATTTTTAAAACTAGTGGTGAGATAAATGGATTTTCTGACATAAAGTCCTGCAGAGTTTTCTATACTCTAATTATTCTTTAAAAGAATAGCTATCATTGAGTTTTAATGAGGCTAAGTTTATTTATTATAAAGTATTATAGCGCTAAGAATAATAGGCAAATAGCTTTCTTACATTGGAAAAAGATAGAAGCATAATGAAAAGTACCAATGCGCTCTTAGAGAATTACCAAAACTCAATTGAAATGGGTGAAATATCATTCGATGCAAATCAAAAGCTGATTATTCTTGAATTACAGACTGTATATAATGGTTTGTTGGAGCCAATAAGAACTGAAAAAGAACAATCAACGTTTGACCGTATCATTGCGCTTGGGATAAACCGCAAAGATAAAAATGAAATAACATCTCTTGTGAGGGGCCTTTATATATGGGGCGGTGTTGGTTTTGGTAAAACACACATCGTGGACTTCTTTTATAAGCACCTTCCAATTGATAATAAAATGCGATTGCATTTTCATCGTTTTATGCAGATTGTGCATGACGATTTAAAACAGCAGGCACATATAGAAAACCCACTTAAGGCTGTAGCCAAAACATTTGCTAAAAAAACACGTCTTTTGTGTCTTGATGAAATGCACGTTAATGATATTACGGATGCGATGATACTTGCTCAGTTGTTTTCACATCTCTTTGATTATGGAGTAACACTGGTTACTACATCTAATGTTCCGCCATCGGGTTTGTACAAAGGTGGATTACAACGTACTCGATTTCTTCCTACAATTGCTTTATTGGAAGAAAAAACTAAAGTGGTCAATATGGACAGTGGTATTGACTATCGTTTGCGTTTATTGGAGCAAGCTGACGTCTACCAAATTATTTCCAATGATGATAGTAAAATGAATTGCAAAGCAGCTGCTGATAAAAAAATGCAAAATTACTTCACCTCGCTAGTGGCAGTTAGCCATCACAAAAAGCTAAACCATGTCTTTATCAATGATCGAGAAATTCCTGTCATCAAATGGGCCGATGGTATCGCTTGGTTTACTTTTGAAGCACTCTGCGAAACAAATCGATCGACAGATGACTATATCCAGTTGGGTCGATTCTTTCATACTATTATGATTTCAGACATTCCTATTATGTCATCTATGCAAAATGACGCGGCACGACGCTTTGTGAATATGATTGATGAGTTTTATGATCGTCACGTAAATGTGATTGTGACTACAGAAGCACTACCAACGGAGCTATACATCGGCACACGTTTAGCTTTTGAATTTGAACGCACTGCAAGTAGATTAATAGAGATGCAATCTAAGAAATATCTTGCTAAAAAACGTGGGGTAAATTAAATGAAAAATAATCAGAAAAAAAATGAAAAGCAGTCTATAAAAGGAGTCATCAATAAAGATGGCTTAAAACAGGATTTAAAACAAGGAACAGCACTAAATAAAGAGATTGGTGGCGCAAAAGGATTGGAGCCAACACGCTATGGTGATTGGGAAAAAAATGGTAGATGTATCGATTTTTAACGACGTGTAAAGACGTGTAAAAATGAAGTATAACGATATTTCTTTTTATTTGAATTACAGAATAATATGAGAAAAATATGAGCTGGAATGACAAGCGACCTATGTCGCCACATTTACAAATTTATAAACTGCCAATCACTGCAAAACTCTCTATTTTGCATAGAGGTACTGGGGCGGTTTTAACCATTGGCTTAATTTTATTAGCCATTGCATTAGCAGGTGCGGCAAGTGGTGAAAGCGCATGGGAAAGTATGCATCGATTGCTCTCTAGCTGGTTTGGTTATCTAGTCCTCTTTGGTTTCACAACGTCTCTTTATTATCATTTTTGTAATGGTGTTCGTCACTTGTTTTGGGATTCTGGAATGGGGCTTGATCTTAAAAGTGCTGAAAAATCAGCAATTATGGTTTTAATTGCAACAGTTGTATTGACCGTTTTTACTTGGGTTATCGCGCTTTCTTAGCGTAAATAGGATTATATGATGAGTAATTTACGCACCCCTCTTTCAAAAGCTAAAGGCTTAGGTTCTGCAAAAACAGGCACTGATCATTTTATCGTTCAACGTATTACGGCATTGGCATTGATGCCCTTAGTTGTTTGGCTTTGTATGAGTTTGGCTTTTTTACCTGATGCTAATTATATCTCTGTGCATTTATGGCTTAATTCTCCTTTTAATGCTGTATTGATGATTGTCACACTAATAGCTGGTTTTTATCATGGAGCATTAGGTATGCAGGTTATTTTTGAAGATTATATCTCTAGTCACAGTGCACGTATTATCGCAATTATCATTACCAACTTATTACTCTTTTTCTTCGCTGTATTGGGTGTTTTTTCAGTACTTAAAATTGCAATTTCAGGTTGACTGCAAACAAGCAAACATAACAAATATTATGTAAATGAGTTCACAAAAAGCTATATAGGAAGTTATAAAAAATGTCGATCAAAGACTATAAAATCATAGACCATGAATACGATGTAGTTATTGTGGGTGCTGGCGGAGCTGGCTTACGCGCCACATTAGGCATGGCAACGGCTGGATTAAGCACAGCGTGTATCACCAAAGTATTCCCCACGCGTAGTCATACCGTTGCGGCACAAGGTGGAATGTCTGCCGCTCTTGCTAATATGGGTGAAGATAACTGGAAATGGCATATGTACGACACGGTAAAAGGTTCGGACTGGTTAGGTGATCAAGATGCCATTGAATATATGTGCCGCGAAGCGATACCTGCAGTCATCGAACTTGAGCATTATGGTGTGCCTTTTTCTCGAACCGAAGAAGGAAAAATATATCAACGCCCTTTTGGTGGAATGACAACCAACTATGGCGAAGGCACGGCACAACGAACCTGTGCGGCCGCTGATCGTACAGGTCACGCAATCCTACACACACTTTATCAGCAATCACTCAAGCATAAAGCCGAGTTTTTTATTGAATACTTTGCCACAGATTTGATTATGGATGATGGCGTATGCCGTGGCGTAATGGCATGGGATTTGGCGACGGGAGACTTACATCGCTTTAGAGGTCACGAAGTGGTTTTGGCTACAGGCGGATCAGGCCGCACCTTCTTCTCTGCGACATCTGCTCATACTTGTACAGGCGATGGAAACGCAATGGTTTTACGTGCTGGTTTACCTTTACAAGATATGGAGTTTGTACAGTTTCACCCAACAGGTGTTTATGGTGCAGGTGTTTTAATTACAGAAGGCGTGCGTGGAGAAGGTGGCTACCTTACTAATTCAGAAGGTGAGCGCTTTATGGAGCGCTATGCGCCAAATGCAAAAGATTTAGCATCTCGTGATGTGGTCTCACGCGCAATGACAAAAGAGATTAATGCAGGTCGTGGTGTGGGCGCAGATAAAGATCATCTTTATTTGAACTTACAGCACCTTGGTCCAGAAGTTATTAATGAACGCCTGCCAGGCATTGCAGAAAGTGCACGTATATTCTCGGGAGTTGATGTCTCGAAGGATCCTATTCCCGTACTACCGACTGTTCACTACAATATGGGCGGAATTCCAACTAACTATCGTGGTGAAGTTGTCACAATAAATGGCGGTGACCCTGATTCAGTCGTGCCAGGTTTAATGGCGATCGGTGAGGCCGCTTGCGTATCGGTACACGGCGCAAATCGCTTAGGCTCAAACTCATTACTCGATATTGTAGTCTTTGGTCGCGCTGCCGCTATTAGAGCAGCAGAAGTTATTGAACCTAATACATCACATAAATTATTAGATGAAGCCATTACCAGTAAGCTTTTAGAGCGCTTCGATAAAATTAGATATGCTGATGGTGGAACGCCTACTGCAGTTATCCGTGACAAGATGCAACGCACCATGCAAAAACATGCGGCTGTTTTTAGAACGGGTGAAACTTTGCAAGAAGGTGTCGATTTAATGAAAGATGTATTCACAAGTTTTGCAGATGTTGGAGTAACAGACCGCTCAATGCAGTGGAACACTGACCTTGTTGAAACATTAGAGCTCGATAATCTACTCATTCAAGCGCAAACCATTATGGCGGGTGCAAATAACCGTGAAGAGAGTCGTGGGGGTCATGCTCGCGAGGATTTTACTGAACGAGATGATGAAAACTGGATGAAGCATACCCTTGCATGGGTAAATGATAAGGGTGAAGTAAATTTTGACTATCGTCCCGTACATATGTACACGCTCACCGATGACTGTGAAGTTATTCCACCCAAAAAACGCGTTTATTAGGAATTGTATTAGAATGGCTGAATTTAAACTACCTGCTAACTCTGTCCTCAAGATAGGTAAAACCTACCCTGCACCAGAAGGCGCCAGAAATATAAAAATATTTAAGGTTTACCGTTACGATCCTTCAAACGGTGAAAACCCATCTATTGACACATTTCATGTGGATATGGATAACTGCGGGCCTATGGTTCTTGATGCTTTATTAAAAATAAAAAGTGACACGGATGCTTCTGTTTCCTTACGTCGGTCTTGTCGTGAAGGTATTTGTGGCTCTTGCTCAATGAATATAGATGGACAAAACACTCTTGCCTGTACAAAGGCAATTGATGATATAAAGGGTGATGTAACGGTTTATCCATTGCCACATCAACCCGTTGTTAAAGATTTAGTATCTGATCTTACCAATTTCTACGCACAATATGCATCAGTTGAACCATGGTTGAAGTCAGACACCCCCGCTCCACCTGATCAAGAACGTTTGCAATCTGTCGATGATCGTAAGCAACTTGATGGCCTTTATGAGTGTATTATGTGCGCTTGTTGCTCGACAAGTTGCCCTAGTTACTGGTGGAATAGTGACCGTTTCTTAGGTCCTGCGGCTTTGCTAAATGCCTATCGTTGGATTAGTGACTCGCGTGATGATGCCACAGGCGAACGTTTAGATGAACTAGAAGATCCGTTCAAGCTGTATCGTTGCCATACTATTATGAATTGTACCAATGCTTGTCCTAAAGATTTAAATCCTGCAAAAGCTATCGCTAGTATTAAAAAATTAATGGTAGAGAGAAAAGGGTAGTGAATGTTTATGGAAAATATCACTCATGCTTTTTTTGATGAAGTGAAAGATATTTTTGATAGGCTATACTTTAACGACACGAATAAAGAAAATGACTAACAACACACGCATTTTTAACACACCTGCTGATGAAATACCTCGGCTTAAATGGCTATGTCGTCGTGGGGTCAAAGAACTTGATATTATTATGTCGCACTACCTAGAATATTCTTTCTTAGATGCGCCCGAATCAGAACAAAAAGCTTTTCGTGAATTACTACAAATTGAAGATCCTATTCTATTTCAGTTGATTGTAGGAAAAGAAAAATCCCCCGATACAGAACAAGATAAACTGTTAGCTTTGTTACGCACGGCAATTATTGATAGAAACAAGAAGTATTCTTAATACTCACTTGATCAGACACTTCTTAAAGACTAGTTAATAGTCTATTTTCACCCTCTACCCATATTGTATTTAAATAGAGTCTCCTCATAAACTATAACACTTTGATTTAATACAACAATAAGGATTCATGCTATAATAAAACGCAAGGAAAAACGTTAAAATCCTTCAAAAGGTTTGCACATGATTCGGTATACGCC
>JALSLX010000084.1 GCA_026988095.1 Thiotrichaceae bacterium | reverse complement strand
AAAGAAATGGACAATGCCAATTAGAAATTGGAAACCAGCATTGAATAGGTTTATTATCGAGTTTGAAGACCGACTAAAAGACTATGTTTAAAACGGGCAGTTACACAGAATTAGTTACAGTCTCTTTTAGAGCTAAAGATCATCTTCTTGTAAGCGTTCTAGTCGTTTTTGCTCTTCATCAAAGGCAGCTTGAATCTCTTCTAATACACCATCCACATCAGCATCACTAGTATCAGCTACATATTCGCCTGTCAGTATGGTGTCGGGTTTAAGCTTGCCATCTTCATAGAGCTTCCATATTTCATTGCCAAACTGAGTTTCAAGCAAGAATGAGGCATATTGACCAAAGTAGCGTCGCATATTATCTACGTCACGTAATAACATAGATTTTGCATTATTGTTAGCGGCAGCATTGACAGCTTGTGGCAAGTCAATAATGACAGGGCCGTATTCATCAAGTAACACGTTAAATTCTGATAAGTCACCGTGTACGATGCCAGCACATAACATTCGTACCACATCTTGCATGACGATCATGAAATTACCAATGGCTTGTTCATCTGTCATTGTGACATCGGCAAGACGAGGAGCAACATCACCATCAGCATCTGTTACTAATTCCATTAGCAGTACGCCGTCGATGCAGTCGTAGGGAAGAGGTACACGGACATTCGCTTCAGCTAATAATCTAAGAGCATCAACTTCAGCATTCTGCCATGTTTTTTCTTGTTCTTTACGGCCAAATTTAGAGCCTTTTTCCATTGCACGTTGGCGACGGCTGTTACGCACTTTTCGTCCTTCGGTATATTGCACTGCTTTTTTAAAGCTACGCTCAGCCGCATCTTTATAGACTTTGGCGCAACGCACTTCGTCGCCACACAGCACAACGTAGATGTCGGCTTCTTTTCCACTCATTAAGCGGCTGAGTACTTCATCGACTAAGCCGTATTCAACCAGTGGTTGGATTCGTTTTGGAATTTTCATTCAGTTTTTAGCCCTAATGCCCCAATTTGAAGCCTAATAATAACGAATTCTCGTATAAAATCACGAAAAAAGAGGGGGGGTGGCCTTAAAAAGCATTGTTTTTAAGGCCACCCCCCCTCTTTTTCGACGTTTTGTAAGAGCTTTACATTATATTAATGAGTATTTAGGCGCTAAAAGATTAAATTCATCATTCCAATCATTACTATCAAAAATAGTATTGTCATAACACTACCTGCTTTTATAAAATCAGGTACGCGGTAACCACCAGGTCCCATTATTAGAGCGTTTACTTGATGCGTTGGTATCAAGAATGAGTTTGAGGTTGCGATAGCAACGGTCAAAGCAAATACAGCCGGATTCGCACCTACTCCGATGGCGATATTTACCGCAAGAGGCACTAGTAACACAGTTGCACCAACGTTAGACATTACTAATGTAAAGAACGTTGCTAGGACAGCTACAGCCGCTTGAATCACCCATATAGGCATATCTCCAACTACATGTAGGGTTTGTTCGGCAATCCACTTTGCAGTGCCACTTTGTTCTACGGCTAAACCAAGAGGAATCAAGCTGGCGAGTAAGAAGACTGTTTTCCATGATACGGCACGGTAAGCTTCATCTATTCTTAATACTCCCGTTAATATCATGCCAATCGCACCTGTGAGTAATGCGATAGAAAGCCGGATATCGGTGAATAGCACCATATAGAGAGAAATAACAAAGAATACTGCCGCAAATATAAGCTTCTGTGGGCGAACTTCTTCGTGTGGAAAGTCTTTTGTTACAACAACAAAATCAGGTGAGGTTTCTATGCGCATTAAGGCATCCCAAGGGGTGTAAACAACTAAGGTGTCACCCGCTTGAAAAGGAATGCTACGAATATCATCACCCTCGTGTAGGGTTTCACCATTTCGGTGAAGCCCAATCATGGCAGTACCATAAGTTTTACGTAGCCACACATCACGAGCACTTTTACCAATTATAGATGAACTGGGTGGGATAAGAATTTCAGCAATTCCTGTTTTACTAGGGGAAAGATCATCAGAAAAAGTCTTTAATGCATCACGCTTTTCAAGGTATTTATACTTGGTTAAGAATGCTTTTAAATCACTACTTTCAGAGATGATAGCAAGAACCATTTTAGCTTCGATCGCAGTATCACGGTCAATTGCGCCAGCTCCAATTCTTACAGACCCTTTAGGTCTTTTGGTCGCAATCACACGGATTTTATATTTAGTTTCTATGTCATCTAAGTGTCTACCGATTAATAAACTTTTATCCCCAACAACAACTTCGTGCAAAACATAACGAAGCCCGTACACGTCTTCAAAATAACGTAAATCATCATTTTTAGAGCCCGTTTCTTTTATAGCAGGTAAGACATACTTTCCAAAAAGTACAAAATAAAGTATGCCTGTCGCTACTAATGCAAGACCAACAGGGGTTGTTGCAAATAATGACCACAACCCCATTTTTTGATCTGTAGGTAATGCAATATTTGATGTCTCAATGAGATCATTTAATAGAATCAGTGGGGATGAGCCAACCATTGTTACCGTACCACCCAATATCGCACAAAACCCCATAGGCATTAGTAGACGAGATAACGGTATATTTGAACGTGATGAAATACGTGATACAACAGGCAAGAAGAGTGCAGTTGCCCCAACGTTTTGCATGAATGATGAAATGATAGCTACTGTACTTGAGATGATAGGGATGATACGTTTCTCAGAGGTTCCACCTATATTTAAAATAAAGGAAGAAACTTTAGACATTAAGCCTGTTTTATCTAAACCCGCACCAATAATCATTACTGCAATAATAGACATCACCGCGTTACTAGAAAACCCATCAAATAATTGTTTATTATCGACCAAGCCTTTTTCTAAGCCCATATAAGGGGCGAGCAGAGTAGTTAAACCCAGCAAAACCATAATGCTAATTGCTGCAACATCGATCTCAACAATTTCAAAAACAAATAAATAAATGGTCAATATCAAAATTGCTACTACCCAGGCAATAGTGATGGTAGGCGACACCGTGGCCAAAAACATTGCAAGTAAGGCAAAAATCCCAAATGCAACCATCTTTTTGGTACATTCGCTGGTTTTTATAAATGACTTTGGTGAAGTGCAACTAGCCTTTTTAGTTTGGTTTTCGGTCGTTTGATTCATAATCGTTGGGTCACATCAGTCTAGCTGGGTTAATTAAAAGTAAAATAGTGATTACTTGGGATTGCTAATTCCATCACGTTCCACGGTTGAACATTCTTTAAATATACGTTTTGGACAACTAATGCACTTAGCCTCATCCAGTTGGGTGAAAACCCATTGGATAGCGCCTTTTTTAGAAGGGAAGAAGTGATAATCACCAATATGCTTGAAAGCATCACTGCGTAATAAGTATTTGAAAACACTGTCTTTGATATTGAAGAAAAATAATCCACCACCTAGCTCTTCAATACGTTTGGCTTCTTGCTCGAGCATTTCTGAACCTGCCATATCGATAAAGTTAATGCCACTGGAGTCAATTAATATATAGCGATAGCCTTGCTTTGTGAGCCTATGGAATTCTTTTTGTACCGCGGCTAAAGAGCCAAAATAAATAGACATGTCGATACGAATAATTTTAAGTTGAGGACATTCATCTAAATTATGTTCATAAACATCCTGCAAAGAGCGGCTAGCTCTTTTAGGGTTGGGTGCAAGTGATACAATTTTAGGATAAGAAGTACGAGCCACAAAGAGTACCAATGAAACGAGTACCCCCATGTAAATAGCAAATTCAAGTTCTAGGAATAGCGTTGATAAGAATGTTGTTAAGAATACTGATACTTCTGGAATAGAAATCTTAAAAATATGTTTAATATGCTTAAAGTCTATTAGGTTGTAAGCAACCAATAGAATTGAAGCCCCCATTGATGCGATAGGTAAATAAGCGGTTATTGGGGCAATGAGCAATACAATCAATAATAAAAACACAGAAGCAAAGATAGCAGAGAAAGGTGTTCTTGCACCGGCGTCATAATTGATACCTGAGCGTGTGAATGAGCCTGATCCTGCATAGCTTGAGAAGAAGCTACCTACGATATTTGATAGACCTTGACCAATAAACTCTTGTGAACCATCAATTTGCTGTTTACTTTTAGAGGCTACAGAACGTGCAATAGATACAGCTTCTACTAAACCTAATAACGCAATAGCAAAGGCATCAGGAATAAGTTTTCGAATAACATCAAAGGAGAAATCAGGAGAAGATAACGGCGGTATGCTACGCGGAATCGCACCAACAAGCTCAACACCGTGTGATTGACCATCTATTAGTAAGCTAAAAAGTCCGCCAGCGACCATTCCAAATAATAAATAAGGCCACTTTGGTAAGAATTTTTTAACGGCTATTGCTGAAAATAAAGTTACGGCTGCTACCGATAAAATGTAGTAATTAATATCACCAATCTGGTTGAACATTTCTATCCATGTATGAATGAAAGATTCACCACGCGGAATATTAAAACCTAAAACGTATTTAAGCTGACTGGTAGAAATAAGTATTGCTGCACCCGCAGTAAAGCCAATAACAACTGTATGCGAGACAAAGTTAACTAGCGATCCAAAGCGTGCAATACCAAATATAAATTGAAACATACCCGCTAAAAAGGTGAGTGTTAATGCTAGTGAAATGAATTCTGCTGTTCCTGGCTCTGCGTGTCCGCTAAGAGCTGAAAATACAACAATAGATATTGCAGCAGTAGGACCAGAAATCAAATGTAAGGAAGAGCCAAATAGTGCCGCAATCACAGGTGTGATCATCGATGTGTAAAGACCGTATTGCGGTGGTAAGCCAGCAATAGCAGCGTAAGCGATACCTTGCGGTAAAACTATTACAGCACCCGTGAGGCCCGCCATAATATCAGCACGGATAGAACCCTTATTTACAGAAGGTAACCAGCCCAAAAAAGGGAAAAATAATTGCCAAAAGCTGCTCACCTAGCATCTCCAAAAGAAGGATTAATCTATCAAGTATTAGCAATTGCTAATGTTGGCTATGAAACGCGCGGGATAATAACGCAAAAAGAGAAATTTTAGTAGGGGGAGAGGTAAAATTAGCATTAATAATTTCATTAACGACGCTATATGAGGGGAGTTGTTCCATTTATTTAGAATAAATATCATATAAAGATCAAGTATTATTACGTTTCGGAGTGTACTATTCTTCAATTATCAGAGGCTAGATTGAGTCTGATCTAGTGTGTTTCCAAAGTGATTTATCCGCTTCTAAGGGAAAAAAATGAAATATATATTCACAAATACAATATTTAAGACAGTTTTTCTAGTCATTGTTAGCTTTATGTTTGTTACAAATGCAGAAGAAAAAGACAACCAGCCTGAGAGTTTACTTCAACGCATTGTAGATAGTTATGTTGACTCTTCGAATACTAATGAAACTTTAAAATATCTACTTGATGCCAAGATGTATGTAAGCACAGCGGAACATGATTTATTAGTAAGCCAAGATAAAGAGAGAGCACAAGTTGATATTGAAAATGCTATTGCGTATTTAATTGAAGCTGAAGGTGTTGCAAAGCCTGATGTTAAAAAGCAAATATCCTTTTTAATTCCTAAGCTTAAAAAGCTAGAGAAAAAAACATTAAAAGAAAAATTGATTGATCAAGATAGTCAGGTCAATTTTTTACTAAAAGAGGCACAAAAAAAATTATTAGAAACGCATAGTCTTGATCATGTTTCAGAATCAACAAAACAAAAAATAAAAGAAATAAGCTCCTCAATACAAGAATTGCGTATGAAGATAGAGCACAGTAATCTAAGAGATGACTACGAAAAAATCATGAATACGTTAAATAATATAATACATTTGCTTTAGACGAACCACCTAGAGTCAACTTTTATTCCTTAAACATCGCTTTCTATATTCTTCTCTGATTAGTGTTTTGGGCATTGATCGTAATCCTATATTTTTTGTGTGTCATGTATATTTGTTCTTAATTAGCGCTAAATAAAACACGATAACGCCATATAATTAAACTGATTAGAGAATGAATATGGATACTTCATTAATCCGTACTACACTTTGATATAACAGGCGAAATAAGAATAAAATAAAGGAAAAATAACGCGATGACAACAGCCGCAGAACTATTGATAAAATGTCTTGAAAATGAAGAGGTTGAATATATTTTCGGGATTCCTGGTGAAGAAAATATAGCAGTGATGGATGCACTTCTCGATAGTTCCATTAAATTCATCACCACGCGCCATGAACAAGGTGCAGCATTTATGGCAGATGTTTATGGCAGGCTGACAGGAAAAGCAGGAGTTTGTTTGGCTACTTTAGGTCCTGGTGCAACTAATCTAATTACGGGCTTTGCTGATGCTAATATGGATTATGCGCCGATTGTGGCAATTGCAGGGCAGGGTGCAACAACCCGTATGCACAAAGAAAGTCATCAAGTCTTAGATTTGGTGAGTTTGTTTGACCCTATCTCAAAATACAGCGCTGAAATTCTAGAACCTGAAATTGTTCCAGAAGTTGTACGAAAGGCGTTTAAAGATGCAGAGGCAGAGAAGCCTGGTGGTTCGTTTATCAGTTTTCCTGAAAATATTGCATCGGCTGTTGTTGAAGATGATAATTTACCCTTAACGGTTCAGTCTCCCGTGCCCTCTATTGCGCCACAAAATAAAATAGAACAAGCGGCTAAGCTGATCTCGCAAGCTAAAAACCCGATCATTATGGCAGGTAATGGCGTAGTTCGTGGGCGCTCACATAAACGTTTGATTGCTTTTGCCGAGAAGTTGAATATCCATGTAGCTCAAACTTTTATGGCAAAAGGATGTATTCCATTTTCTCATCCTTTAAGTTTTGGCGGGGTAGGTTTGCAGGCGCATGATTACGTTTCATACGGTTTTGACCAAGCGGATGTCATTATTTGTATCGGTTTTGATATGGTGGAATATCATCCTCACCTTTGGCATCCAACAGCAGATAAAAAAATCATTCATATCGATGAAAACTATGCTGAGGTTGATAAACACTATATTTTGGCATCGGGAGTGTTGGGTGAAATAGGTCACTCATTAGATAGAATTGCCGAGATAGCCACACCACATAAAGAGGAGAAAAATACAACCCTGCGCGATATGATTGTTTCAGAGCTGGATGATTATGCGCAAGATCAAGGCTACCCAATCAAACCACAAAGAATATTATCGGATACACGAAAAGCATTGGGGGACTCTGATATTTTAATCTCTGATGTGGGTGCGCACAAAATGTGGATTGCGCGTTTGTATCGCTGTGAAAAACCCAATACTTGTATTATCTCAAATGGTTTTGCCTCCATGGGTATTGGTGTTCCGGGTGCGATTGCCGCAAAAATGGTGAACCCAGATAAGAATGTGATGACGATTACGGGCGATGCAGGCTTTATGATGAACTCGCAAGAAATTGAAACCGCCATGCGCTACGGCATCGCTATCGCTATCGTTATTATGATTTGGAATGACAGTAAATACGGTCTAATTAAATGGCATCAGCTTCGCCATTATGGGCGTGACAGTAATATATCATTTAATAATCCTGATTTTGTTAAATACGCAGAATCATTTGGCGCAAAAGGCTACCGAGTTGAAAGTGCTGATGATTTATTGCCGACAATTGAGCAAGCTTTTGCAGACAATACGGTTGTGATTGTGGATGTGCCAGTCGATTATGAAGAGAATATGAAGTTGACAGAAAAGCTTAAGAATTTGAATTTACCAGATATGACCACAACGGAATAATTTCTGCACTATAAAATTAAAGTCCCCTCTCCCTAGCAGGGGGAGGGTTAGGGAGGGGGTAGAATGCTAGAAGAATATTATTTACTTCAAGATTTCTACCCCCTCCCCAGCCCTCCCCCTGCTAGGGAGAGGGAGAAAAAGGAAAACGAAAATGCACTACAAAATAAAAGTCCCAAATGCAAACGCTAGTGAAACAGTGCTAAGCGTCACGTCCCCTTATGATGGCTCAGTAATCGGTACAGTCGAAACTATAAACCAAGCAGGCGCAGAGCAAGCTCTTATTAATGCATCAAAACTTTTTAAAAATAAGAAAGCATGGTTGAGCGCGGATGAGCGTATTCAAATCCTTAAAAAGACTGCCGTATCAATGCAAGAGCGTTACGATGATTTAGTTCAAATAGCCTTATCAGAAGGCGGGAAACCCTTATTAGATACACGCGTAGAAATGAATCGTGCAATTGACGGTGTACTAAACTGTATTGAGTTAATTCGTAACGAGAGTGGTACAGAGATTCCGATGCAACGTAACCCAGCATCGGCTAATCGGGTCGCGTTTACCAGTAAACAACCCAGAGGCGTAGTGCTGGCGTTTAGTGCGTTCAACCATCCCATCAACCTGATTGTGCATCAGGTCGCGCCAGCGATTGCCACGGGTTGCCCTGTGATTATTAAACCAGCATCAGATACTGCGTTATCTGCGTTCGCCTTTTGTGAATTGCTTGAAGAAGCAGGTTTGCCAAAAGGCTGGTGTCAGCCCATTGCGGTTGAAGATTTAAAAGTAGCAGGGAAAATGGTCGAAGATAAGCGCGTAGATTTCTTCACGTTTATAGGTAGTGGACGAGTAGGGTGGATGCTCAAAGCAAAACTTTCCGCAGGCACACATTGCGCGCTAGAACACGGCGGAATCGCCCCCGTAATTGTCGCAGAAGATGCAGATGTGGATGATATATTGCCACTGCTTGCCAAGGGAGGTTTCTATCACGCTGGGCAGGTGTGTGTGTCCGTGCAACGTGTTTATGTGCATGAATCGTTATTTGATAAAGTCAGCCAAGGTTTGGTCGATTATGCCAAGCAAATGAAATCAGGTGACCCTGCCGATGAAGCTACTGACATTGGTCCGCTTATACGTCACGCTGAAACTGATCGAATAGAAAGCTGGGTATTTGAGGCGATAGAAGAAGGTGCAAAGCTTGCAACGGGTGGTAAAAGAATAAGCGATGCTTTCTACGAACCAACCGTTTTAATAAATCCAGATAGTAAAAGCAAAGTCAGCCAGCAAGAAATATTTGGCCCCGTAATTTGTGTTTATAGTTATACAAATATGGACGGGGCCATTGAGCGCGCAAATGCCGTGCCATTCTCATTTCAAGCCTCCATATTCACCAAAAATATCGATACCGCATTAGCAGGTTGGCAAGATTTAGAGGCAACTGCTGTGATGATAAATGATCACACTGCATTTAGAGTCGATTGGATGCCGTTTGGTGGAGAAAAAGAGTCAGGCTATGGCATAGGAGGCATTCCCTTTACCTATCGTGATATGCAAATGGAGAAAATGGCAGTTATACGCTCTCCAGCGCTTAAATATTAGCCCACCCCCCTGCTTTTTCGATGATTTGTATGTTCTAAGAGCTAAAAATTGCAGTAGCGACTTATGAATATGCTGTTTTAATCATACAAAACAGCGAAAAACAGGGGGGGTGGGATAACCATATAGCGTTATTCTCTGTGTTTATTGGATAAACCTTGCTGGTTATATTTGATTATTCAAGCATTGATAGAATTAAGTCTCGCTATCTCCATTTACAATGGTGTTTTCAGTATACTCACGCTAGTTTTTTCAGTCCGAAATATAGATATAGATATAGGTATAAAGTTATCTACGACCCCAAAGGAAAACAAGCGTGATAGAAGTCATTAGTAAGTATTTAGAAAAACTCCCCTTAATTACAGGGTATGAACAACAGCTAGCCTCAGTAATTGCTTTTGTCGCCGTTATTATAATTGCCTTTATGGTTCACTTTGCAACAAAGGGCATTGTGATTCGTTTAATCAGCGCTTTTATCCTACGCACTAAAAATAAACTAGATGATATTTTCATATCTCGCGGGGTATTCAAGCGAATTACCTATTTAACACCCGCAGCTATTATCTATTACCTCACGCCAAATGCCTTAAACCTATACCCAACAGTTGCCGAAGTCATAACCACTATCGCGCTACTTGCTATGGTTATCGTCATCACTTCAATACTGGATGCGCTGATCGATGCTTTGGGAGAAATCTACAAAACATTTGAAATATCTAAACAAATATCGATAACCAGTTTTATTCAGCTATTTAAGATGTTGCTCTATTTTTTGAGTATCATCGCGATTATCTCAATTATTTTAGATCAATCGCCCGCAACACTCATCGCAGGTTTAGGTGCGATGACTGCCGTGTTGATGTTAGTTTTCAAAGATCCAATTATGGGTTTTGCCGCAGGAATACAACTGAGTTCTAATAGAATGGTATCCCCTGGTGATTGGATAGAAATGCCAAAATACGGTGTTGATGGCGATATTATGGAGATCGGTCTAACCACCGTTAAAATAAGAAACTTTGATAAAACAATCACAACCGTACCTACGCAAGCGCTGATTGGTGACTCTTTTAAAAACTGGCGCGGTATGCAAGAAACAGGTGGAAGACGCATTAAACGCTCGGTTTATATCAATCTAAACAGCATTCATTTTTGTTCTGAAAGTGATTTAGAGCGATATGGAAAAATCCAATATATCAGTGAATATATAGAGAAAAAACACCAAGAAATCACTCAGCATAATAAAGCTCAAAAAGTAAACTTAGAGAGTCTAGCCAATGGTCGTCGTATGACCAATATCGGTATATTTCGTAACTATATTGAGGCCTATCTACTAAATCACCCAAGTATTCATAAAAATCTGACGGTTTTGGTGAGGCAATTAAAGCCAACAGAAAATGGACTGCCGATAGAAGTTTATGCATTTACCAACGATACAAACTGGAAAAAATACGAAGGCATTCAGTCTGATATTTTTGATCATATTCTTGCTGTGGCGAGAGAATTTGATCTAAGCGTATTTCAAAACCCTAGCGGTGCTGATTTTAGTGCTTTGATGCTTCAAGGCCCAGAAAAGCAACCCTAAAAAATTCATAATTGCACATAACCACCCCCCATCTTTTTCGCTGTTTTGTACGGCTAAAACGGGGTGTTATTCAGACTTTTCTTAGTCATCTAATGCCATCATTGCCATTTTCATGGTGCTTTCAAATGACTCAGCACCCCCAATAAATAAGCCATTATGGCAGAACATTGCATCATCAAGTCCCGTTGCCTCTTTAAGCTCATCGCCAGAAAGTCCCGCCCATTCTTTAGGCAATGGTTTTCTATTTTCAAATGAAGATTGATCAACAGGTACAGTCTGTATTCTCCATTGACCTGTTTGAGAAGGGTAAAGTACGTATAGAGCTTCTTCAGAATTTTTGATGACTGTTTTTTTCCACGGGATGTATTTTTCTAAGACTATGACGCGTGGATCTTCTGCATCTTCAATGGCTTTGGCGACAATTGATTTTGCGCTAATGCCCGCATCTGCAGATGCGATAAATCGTTTCAAAAGGCGCGCTGCATATTCTACCGCTTCATCAAAACCAGCATCAAAGTCAGCATCCTCTTGCCAAGTGGGGTTAAACATAGAGATTGTTCGGCTCAAGCTTATGCCTTCAGGTCTTTCGCCATAACCACAATCATCAGCATCAATGGTTGAGACTAAACCTGCGTCAACAGCATTGGCGACCTTCTGGTTGCCATCACATATTTCTAAACCATATTTTTGCCAAATTAAACCAAATGAAGAAAAAGGGATACCATTCTCGCGCTCGCCCGCTCCACCACGTTGATGATGATCAAAACGACCAGCATCAGCATCATATTCACCACCCACATCAAGCACAATATCTGCCTTGGCGATGACATCTAAATCGCGTGTACGAACAAGTTTAAAAGAGGGGAATACATGCTTAAGCGCCGCGATGCTGAAAACGTCATCAGCATGAAAGTTACCGTTGTGAGTTGCAATTGTTATATCAGTCATTGGTTTCGTGTCATCATAATTGGCAAAAATGGATGGCGAATTTTATACGAATACAGCTAACAAAAGTAGCTGATTATTAACTATCTATACTACTCTAGTTTAAATAAACTACCGCCTTCAAAAAATAAAACAGGCTAACAAAAATGGAACTTGCTACACGACAACTCTCTGATATAAAAAGAAATAGTGAATATTTACGTTATGAAACAGATGTTGAATCTTTAAAAAATAGCATCGAGAGTGTTGGCTTAATAAACCCGCTTACTGTGAACAAAGAAAATGAATTATTAGCGGGTTCTCGACGTTTTCAGGCAATTACGGAACTAGGCTGGGATGAAGTTGATGTGCACGTGGTTGATCATGATTTACTCCAACAAGAATTGATTTCGATAGATGAAAACCTAGTGCGAGAGCCATTAAACAAAATGGAGCTAGAAAAGTGTTTGAATCGTGGACGTGATATTTATGAACAACTAAACCCCAATGCGATCAAAATCGACATCTCTAATGAGTCATTAAACCCAGAAAATAAGTTGAAAGAAAAAGAACAAGAAAAAACAGATACCGACTCCTTCGCCGCAATAACCGCAGAGAAAACGGGTTTATCAAAGTCAGTGATAAAAAGTGCAATTAAGCGCGATGCCTTGGCAGCAGACTCAGTAAAAAAAGCACGCAGTCAGGGCGAGTTAAATGCCAGTCAGACCAATGAAATTATTCAGCTTGAAAAAAGCTTACAGGAGAAAGTACTACCATTAATTGCAGATAAAACAGTAAAAGAAGCAAAGAAAATTATTAAAGCTGTTAAACAAGGTGGTATGGAGGCCGCTATTGAAGAAAACGATAATTTAGTGCCATTGCCTAAAGAATATACATTAATCAAAAGCCCCATAAAAAGAGTCAATAAAAACTTATCTCGGATTTTGATTGAGGGTTTGAAATATGAAGGGCCAGAGAGAGAACAGATTAATAAAGAAATGCTAGAGCTTAAAGATAACCTCGTAAAGTATTTTGAAATGATTGAAGAGGACTAGGAGAAAAATTGACCTAATAATCACAACCGTATTGGCAGTTATCATATGCCAATACGGTTGGAGTCATTAGTTTAGGGCTGATCCAGAACTAATCTAAGGGTAACTCTACTCCTTATAAATCCATATTTTATTTACAGTTTACCTTCCATTTCCAGTATTCTTAATTCATCTTCTCCGCCAATATGTTCATCGTTAACGAATACTTGAGGGTAATATTTGAGCCCACAGCGGCGAATCATATCGTCTTTTTCAAGTGGCATTAGATCGATCATATATTCAATACACTCGATATTTTTTTCTTCTAAAAATTCTCGTAAATCAACACACTTGCTACAAGTGGTTGTGCCATATATTTCTATTTTTACGGGCATAATTATTTGTCTCGTTGAAGCTATTTATGATGTGTGTATGTATTACCTAGGGGTTAGGGTATTACACGGAATATTTGTAGCCAGAAAACATAAAATTAACATACGGTGCATAGATGATTACCTGACTTTGCGCAAAACCAAGATCATTAAAGGCATTAGCGACATTATTTTGGCATTTAATATCATCGGGTTTGGTTTTAAGTTCAATCAATGCAGAGAGCAATAATTCAATTTCATTAGGGTCTACATTTTTTTGCAACATATCAATAGATTCATCCAGCCTTGCAATATCAACATCAATACCTTTGTCTCCAACACGAAAACGACCAAAATCATTTTCAGTAATCTTCATCTGTACGTCTTTAATAAACTGATCGAAAGTATTCTTATCTGGCTTATTAAGGAGTAATTCAACCAGTGGCTCTTTATTCACCTTGCTGATAAACGACACTATTGAACCCTTGATAACAGGCTCTGGATCCAACACATCAAAAAGGACGCTTAATGAATTAGTTTTGAACGGCGATTGAATAGTGTACTGAATTTCATCTTCTGTTAGTTGAAATTCACGTGTGCCTTTAATGGGATGTTTTTGTACAAGTTTTGAAGTCATAATATGAATAGATAGTTATCTGTTTTTTTAGCTTTTGGAGTATACCTTTAATTCACAAAAGAATGCGAGATAGCATCTTGCCTGTATTGATACGTCTTTTATAAATATCTCGCTGAGATGAGATAAGAAACCTAAAATTATTGATGATATTTTGGGCTAATAATTAATCAGGGTTATTCCAAATAGTTGTTTCAAGGTTTTTTAATGTTTGATACACCTTTATCGCTTGCCGTGCATCCTTAGCGGGTGTTTTTTGCGTGGATTTTAAAAAAGCATGAATAATTATTAAACTACCATCTTTTGACTTAGAAAAAAGCACTCTAGCTGATTCATTACCACTGTCTACCCTGAGCTTATAAATAGTACCTTTATACTTCCAAATCTTTGAGTTTAAAGTCTTAAGATGCTTGGTCTGATAAAGGTCTCCATGCTGTACATAGGCTTGAAATTTATTAAATATTTTACTACGAAGCCCATCTGAAATAGCATCAAAAAATAAATATAAAGGGCGGGTTGTTTTATCTTTTTCGACTAAAAGTATCTTCATGAAATTGAATTTAAAAAGTAGGACGTGGCTAGGTTGAGGTATGAACTCCAATGAAAATAAAGGTGCTTGTATTTGTTGGTTTTTCTTATCTTCTGGTTAATCTACGGTACCCGATTAGAAGCAAAGTATTCACGCTCTAATTTTGAATTGGATTCGTGCCATAGTTTAATTTCATTATTTTCTCTCTCTAATTTTTTTGAATCAATAGTTCTTGCTTTAAGAAAAGTTAAACTTATATCATCTTTATGGCTAAATATCTTCCTGTGAGAGTTTTCTACTATAAATTTTATAATCTCTTTAGTTAAAGACACTGATAACCTTGTTCCCCTAAGGATAGGTCGATCTCCAATTTGTACAAACATTGCATGTTCAGGAGAAAGTGGAAAAATAATATTTCCTTTCTTTAATCCCCAGCCTCCTTTCAGGTCATAGTTTCCTGGACTGTAGTAATTTACTTTTACAACAGGATTGTCGCTAGTTGGCCAATAATATCCCTTAGCAGGTTTGATAATTGACCATTTATGAGAGTGTAAAATTTTTCTTGTACTTTCTAGTACATGCTTGATTGAAATTATCCATGTACTTCTGCCAGTATATGTCTCTATTTTTAGTAGACCATTTTCCGCACCTTCTTCTATTTCTGTCGTTAGTTTTAATGGAAACCGTTCTTTCCTAGTAATATGTTCCTTGGTTTTCAGTTTATCAAAATCATTTTTAGTTTTAATTTTTTCAAGTTTATTGGAAATATTTTGGAGTATTTCTGGTAAGTTTTGTTTTGTTCTTTGTAAATGTTCAAATAATCTAGCCACTAGTGTCCGGTTAAAAACCAAAAGCATACTGCCCGTCGTATCTTGTTGATTTATCAGGTTTAGTCTTATCAAAGACCTTCAAAAGCAACTCACTAAGACTCTTTTTGTGAAGGATATTGGCA
>JALSLX010000083.1 GCA_026988095.1 Thiotrichaceae bacterium | reverse complement strand
AGTATGCTTCATAGCCTGAGTCTCTTTGGTGGGTGAAAATGCTGTCTATTTAACTGCATATTCTACCTTATCCTTATAGACTCGGGCTTCTTTGTGTTTTTGGGGTTTTTAACCGGACACTAGTGACTACCATTACTAAACTCTAATCAGATAATGGTGAAAAATCCTCAAATTTTCTATACCAATTATCAGAAATAAAGAAAATAATTAGTATTAATACTAATACTAATGTTTAATTATAATTAACAATATTAAAATAAAAATTAGTAAAGCAGTAACAGATCTCGTCCAACATATGGCTATTTAAAATAAAAAGAATATCTGTAAATAATTTCTGTTATCAGTAAAGAACCCGACCCTATACATATAAAGTAATTCTAATTTTAATAAAAATATTGCCCCAATAAATAAAAATACACTGGAGTTAACCCTCATGAAAAAGTGGCTGCCTATTCTCGTTTGTTCTTTACTCGTTTTAACTGCTTGCGGAGGAGGAGAAGACAATAGTTCAAAACCTGCAGATGATGATAAAGATACTATTGTTAATAACATAGATAATTGTCCTTCTGTCTCTAATAAAAGCCAACTTGATAGTGACGGAGATGGTATTGGTGATGCTTGTGATAATACAAGTAGTAGACAATTAGCCTTAATTAAAATAAGCGACTACGCGAAGAGTAAAGGTGCATCGTCAGCTCCAACTATTCAAGACTATGCTGATGCGGGTGTTGTTGGCGTTACAGGCGCAAAACTTTCAAAAATTAATCAGTTAGTTTCTAGTTTGAGTGAAAGTGATGTTGATACACAAGAGAAAATTTCTAATCTACTTGATGATAAAGGAATTGTCGTTCTTCCCTCGATAAATGACGATTATGATGGTGATGGAGTTGAAGACAAAATTGATAACTGTCCGAGTCACCCTAATCCGGATCAAAAGGACTCTGATAATGATGGTTATGGTGATATATGCGACCTAGATAACGATGAAGATGGTGTTTTGGATAAAAAGGATAACTGTCCCGCAATATCAAACCCTAACCAACGTGATTTAGATAATGATGGGTATGGAGATGCTTGTGATGACATTGATAATAGAGATGACGATAATGATGGTGTAGATAATAGTAAAGATAACTGCACCGCAAGATCTAATCCAGATCAAAGTGATATTGATAATAATGGAATAGGAGATGTTTGTGATACAACAGATATGACAGATGATGATAACGATGGGGTCATTAATATATTAGATAACTGTGTATCAATTGTTAACCCAGATCAATCTGATATTG
Source organism: Thiotrichaceae bacterium (assembly GCA_026988095.1). Classification (GTDB taxonomy): domain Bacteria; phylum Pseudomonadota; class Gammaproteobacteria; order Thiotrichales; family Thiotrichaceae; genus Cocleimonas. The sequence goes on along the minus strand of JALSLX010000083.1, from coordinate 14,584 downwards.
ATAACGATGGAATTGGCGATGTGTGTGATGGCCCTATTGATACAGATGGTGATGGGGTGCCAGATTCAAGGGATGAGTTCCCTCAAGATAAAACAAGAATATCAAGTATTACAAGTGCTCAACGCTTATTAACACAAGCAACGTTTGGAGCAACGGAGAGTGAAATTGATCGAATTGTAAAAATTGGTACAGATGCTTGGATTGATGAGCAGTTAAATGCACCTTCTGCTTATGATAGTCCTATAGATAACTTTAAAACTCACCTTGAACGAACCATCGAAATAGCCACCACTGCCGAGCCTTCTATCCCTTGGTTGCAAGATGGCTTCCCCTTTAATGCAGGACCAGGTATCCCCATATCGCAGGCAAGACATTACCAAATGTCAGCCTGGTGGGAGAACGCTTTAGGGCATCCTATTAATACACAACATGGTAGTGATCAACTAAGACAACGTGTTGCTTATGCGTTAAGCCAATTAATTGATGTTTCTGCAGATGATCCGCGTTTGTATTTACGTGGAGACAGCATTGCCTATTTTTATGATTTGCTCGCAAAAAATGCCTTTGGAAATTATCGAACATTATTAGGCGAGGTTTCTAGAAGTGCGCCAATGGGTGTTTACTTAACCTATCAAGGAAATCAAAAAGCAAACCCTGCTAAGTCAACTAGACCTGATGAAAACTTTGCACGTGAACTTATTCAATTATTCAGTGTTGGTCTTTATGAGCTAAACATAGATGGCTCACCTAACCGTGATGATGATGTAAATACTTACCCAGATGCGGGAACAAATCAAGTACCTACTTATACCCAGGCAGATGTGGTAGAAATGTCAAAAGTAATGACAGGCTGGGATACGAAAGGGAATTCATACTTTGGTAAAACTAGCATGAGTAAAGCTGATTATGCAGCTCAAATGGTTTTTCATGCCGATAAACACGAAGATGAAGTAGCCGAAGGTGGAGATGGTAAAGTCACTGTTCTTGGGAAAACCTTTGCACTTAATTCTGGCACAGATGGAAGTGGTATGGATGCTGCATTGGATGTTGTTTTTAATCATTCGAATAGTGCACCATTTATCAGTAGCCACTTAATTAGAAATCTTGTGACTTCAAACCCTTCATCAGCTTATGTAGCTAGAGTGGCTGGTGTGTATAACAATAATGGTTCTGGAGTGAAGGGTGATTTAAAAGCGGTAATTAAGGCGATTTTGACTGATCCAGAGGCTCGTAGTAATACTAATCAAAGTGAAAGGTTTGGAAAGGTGAAAGAACCCCTATTAGTTTTCACACAGCTCTCGCGTACATTTGGTGTCAAGCCATTGGATGGTTGGACCTCACGTGCAGATAATATTAGGGGGGATGGCACCAGTGTTCCTGTAAATGGTATTTATATGTTCCTTAACCCACAGAACATTTTTGGGCAGGGGCCATTACGTGCTAAATCAGTGTTTAGTTTCTATTCTCCTGATTACGTGCCTAGTAATAACTTCTTTTCAACGAATAAAATGGTTGCACCAGAGTCTCAAATTCAAACTGATGGTGCGGTATTAGAGGTTAATAATAGAATAAGTACTTATCTAAGATTTTATGAAGATAACTACATTACGAAAGTTCAAAGCACTCCTCAAACCCTTCAAGAGCGCGCTGCAAAACTACGTTATAATTCACCTCATGTAATGACAATTAATTATGATCCTGAGTTAGCACTTTTTGAACAGGCATTAGAAGGTGATAATAATGGTGATTTTAGTAAGTTAGATAGTGCGCCAGATAAGGAAAAAGCAGTCGATGCACTCTTAGATCATTTAAATAAAGTACTCTTAGGCAATACGATGGAAAGTACTTACCGAGAAAAATTACGCGCTTATTTATTAGTTAAAAGCAATTTTAGAGGCAAAGATAATTTTTCATATGTGCATCACATGATATCTGATGCTATACGCTTTATAGCCACTTCCAGTGCATTTATGGTGCAACGATAATAATATAAATAATAATTGAGAATACCCCCATGAAAAACAATAATAGAAATAGACGTGACTTTTTAAAACTACTCGCTAGTGGCAGTGCCGCAGGAGCGCTTGGTTCAGTAGGTCAACTAACAATGATGAATCAGGCGATGGCTGCTTCGCCAGGTTTCTCTGATTATAAAGCTTTAGTATGTGTATATATGTATGGTGGAAATGATTCATTTAATATGTTGATTCCAAGTGATGCGACTCATGCTGATTATCAAGCTATCAGAGCCGCATTAGCCGTTCAGAAGAATGATCTTGGTTTGTCTTCATTTTCTTCGTCGCTATCTGATGGTACTTTAGGCACTGGTTCTGCAAACCCTTACAATGTTGATCTTACTCAGGAAAAGGCATATACCAAAGGGTTCTATGATCTATCAGCCAAAGGAATCAATCTAGGTGTTAATGGGGTGATGCCTGAATTTGCTCAGTTAATTACTGAAAATAAACTTTCTATAATAGCAAACTCAGGTAATTTGGTAGCACCAACATCAAGAAGTCAAATACAAAACAAATCTGCAAACCTACCTTTATTTTTATTTGCACATAACCATCAACAACGAGAGTTACAAACAGGTCAAGCTAATAAACTTAATGATATTGGCTGGGCTGGCAAGATTGCTGATGCGTGGCAAGGCATCAATAATGATTTTGGACTAGGGTTAAATATCTCCTACTCAGGTAGTGACAGAATGTTAATTGGAAATCAAACGAGTCCCATGGTTTTGAATTCAGGAGGGGTTCCACAGTTTAGAGAAATGCAAAATAATACAGGTTCTTCGTATCGTGAGGTACGTAGAACACTTTTTAAAGATTTAATTGAAACGGGAAAAAGCAGTAATCCATTCCAGCAATTAGAGGCTGGTTTATTGAGTCGCGCCATGAATAATTTTGATTTATTGTCTAACGCATGGGGAGATACTGATATTAGCTATACCAAGACAGGGCCCTATGGTGAAGATTTATTTGATATTCCAACTACAGAAATGACAGGATTTCAGGATAAATTAAACAAAAATTTTATTGCAAAAATGAAATCTATTGCAAAAATGATAGAGCTAGGAGCAACCGATGCCTTTAACACAGGTAGCTACAATCGCCAGATATTTTTTGTAGGTTTGGGTAGTTTTGATACGCATGCAGCTCAAGCTACAAATCATCCCATACTATTACGTGAATTAAGCCTTGGTTTATGGAAGTTCCAAAAAGCCATGGAAGAGTTGGGGCATGCAGATAAAGTTACCACTTTTTCTATGTCAGACTTTGGGCGTACGTTGACTATCAATTCGGGTTTGGGTACAGATCATGCTTGGGGTTCACATCATTTTGTAATGGGAGGGGCAGGAAGCAAGGCATCGGGCACATTTAACGGCGGTCAATTACTTGGCACATTACCTGAGTTGATACCGAACGGGGTGGATGATATTGGTGATAAAGGACGCATGATTCCAACCATTGCTCAGGATCAAATTAATGCAACGGTTTGTAATTGGTTTGGTGTTGATCAATCATTGATTTCCAGTATCTTCCCTAATTTGTCAAATTTTGAAACAGTTTCGGGGAATGCTAACAGCGCATATTTGAATAGTTTATTTGTTTAGTGTTGGGGGTACAACTTGTAAGAATTATAAAATACTTCTCACAAGTTGTACCCAATAACTAGCACCTAAGGCAGAGATGTCATCATTAAAATCATATTGTGTATTGTGCAACATACAGTTGCTAGCGGTTTGGTTGTCAGGTGTTTCTCCATTACCTATCCAAATATAAGCACCTTCACAGGCACTAAGCAAAAAGGAGAAGTCTTCAGCACCCATGCTCGGTGGCATATCACGTAAAACATCATCTTCTGGCACGAGCTGTCTTGCAGCTGCGGCACATTTCTTAGCATGTTTGGGTGTGTTGATTGTTGCGGGGTAGCCTTCTTCAAACCCTAGTTTTCCTGTTGCTCCCATTGCTTTGCAGGTGTTTTTAACTAATATTTGCATACGTTCTTTAACTTGTTTGCCAATTTCTGGTTGAAAGTATCGCAAGGTACCTGTGAGTTGCATGGTGTTGGGGATGACATTATGTGTGAAGCCAGCTTCTGCTATCGTAATGCTGATAACAGCGGATTGTACGGGTGATATATTGCGAGAGACTACAGACTGTAATGCAGTAATAATCTGTGCACCTGAGAGAATGGGGTCGATGATTTGATCAGGCATGGCAGCGTGACCACCTTTACCTGTGATGGTAATATTGATGGTTTCCACTGCAGCCATGACATTGGTGTCGTGGATTGCAAATTTTCCTGTGGGTAAGCCTGGCCAATTGTGCATGCCATAAACGGCAGAGCAGGGGAATTTCTCAAAAAGACCTTCTTTAACCATGACTTCACCACCTGCACCGCCTTCTTCGGCTGGTTGAAAGATAAAGTGTACCGTACCTGCAAAGTCATTATGTTGGCTAAGGTAAACAGCTGCACCCAATAACATGGTGCTGTGACCATCGTGCCCGCAGGCATGCATTTTTCCATCGTGGGTTGATTTGTGTTTGAACTCGTTGAGTTCTTGAATGGGTAAGGCATCCATATCAGCGCGTAGACCAATCGAATCTCCAGTTTTAGTACCCTGTACCGTTGCTACGATTCCTGTGACGGCTAAGCCACGGTGCATTTCAATACCGTGTGATTCTAAAACGGATGCGATGTAGTCACTGGTGAGTTCCTCTTTAAAACTCAATTCTGGATGTTGGTGCAACCAATGTCGCCACCCAATCATTTCTTGGTGGCGTTGAGAGTTTGTTTCTATGGCGTGTTTTATAGTCATGTCTCTATAATAGCTTTATAGTAGATGTTGTTTACAGTTATTTAACCCAGCCGATTTCTCGGGCTGTTTTTGCCCCCACTACAGTTTGCATCAATCCTGCGGGTACTTTCGCTTTTGTTTTTGAGATTGCAATGCGTCCACCCATAATCTCGGCTTTCCGTTGTGGGAGCGTTGGTTTTAAGTTGGGTTCTGCATAACCATCGGGAAAGATAGGTTGATTATTGCGTAAGTCATATTTGTCCGTAGCGCCTAGTGTGTGGAGAAGCTCATGCAAAATGATGACATTATTTTTGTGCACTACTTTTTTGTCTGTATCAGCCGAGAGTTGAATGAGTGCGATTTTACTTTTTTTCAAGCCAGTAGAATGCCTGAGTTGTTTGTTTTTAGTCGGTGTAATATAGAGAGCATAAGCACGGATTTGTGGGGTTATGCCTTGGTGGTTATCCGTTTTCCATGACCAGTAACGGAGTTTTAAACTCCACCACATGACAGTTAGTATATTTCTATCTTTAGGAATAGCCGGTGGTAATATTTTTATTGGCTTTGCTAACTGGATTTGAATAGGGCTGGAGAGGTTTAGTCCATATCGAGAGGCTTCTCTTTGTAGCAAAGGTTTAAAGCTATCAAACTGTTTACTATCAATTTGAGAAATATAGTGATCAGTAGCAGAGTTACCATCCGCATTAATGGGGTAGATAACGACTCTTAGAGGGTGTTTCCAGTCTGTAGCACGTTTATTACTTAGAAAAGTATCAAGTGCAACGTAGGCAAGGATTAATAACAAAAGTGTTATACGGATCTGTTTAAAGTTCATAAATAATTTCTTAGGTATTGCGAATAGCATATTGAGTTTTTGTATTTTGACACAATAATTTGTCCCTTAGGAGAATTCCTACTCAGATATTTTAACCACATAAATAATCCAGTTTTTGTGAAGGGTATGTTGGTGTAGAATGCCCGCACATTCAAATTTATGCTTTTTTTGGTATTTATGCCAAAGATTGATGTTTTCAGGAGATACCCATGTCAGAAGTAACACGCGAGCAGGTTGATGCTCTATTAAAAACCGTTCAAGAAAAATATTCAGAACAAGATTTATTAACATCAAACATGGTTAAAGATGTTGATATTAAAGGTGATACTGTTTTTATTCGTATCGTGCAGGGTTATCCTTCAGGTGATTACCGTGATGAGCTAGCAGCTGAAGTTAAAGGTGTATTAGAAGCTGATGCTGGAATCACAACGGCCGAAGTAACGGTAGAGCAGAATGTTACAGCTCATGTTGTACAAAAAGCACTAAAGCGTATCACTGGCATTAAAAACATTATAGCGGTAGCCTCTGGTAAAGGCGGTGTGGGTAAATCAACCACCTCTGTAAATCTTGCTTTGGCATTGGCAGCTGATGGTGCAACAGTAGGTATGTTAGATGCAGATATTTACGGCCCTAGCCAGCCACGTATGTTGGGCTTGAGTGGTCAGCCAGAATCTAAAGATGGCAAGACGCTAGAACCAATGGTTAATTATGACATCAAAACAATGTCGATTGGTTTCTTGGTTGAAGAAGATACGCCAATGATCTGGCGTGGCCCAATGGTAACGCAGGCACTTGAGCAGTTACTCAATGATACAAACTGGGGTGATTTGGATTACCTTATCGTTGATCTTCCTCCAGGAACGGGTGATACCCAGCTTACGCTTTCACAAAAAATCCCAGTAAGTGGCGCGGTGATCGTAACAACTCCTCAAGATATTGCTTTGTTAGATGCTCGTAAGGGTCTGAAAATGTTTGAGAAAGTAGAAGTTCCAGTATTGGGTGTGGTTGAGAATATGAGTATCCATATTTGTAGTGAATGTGGACATGCAGAGCATATCTTCGGCGAAGGCGGCGGAAAACGTATGGCAGATGAGTCAGATGTAGATTACCTAGGCTCATTACCACTAGACCTTACAATCTGTCAACAGGCTGATGACGGTAAACCAACGGTAGTTGCAGAGCCAGATAGTAAGAATACTGAGCTTTATAAAGATATATCTCGTCGTATGGCGGCTAAATTGGCTGCTCAGGGTAAGGATTACAGTACTAAGTTCCCTAATATTGTGATTCAGAACACATAAAGAGCCTATAAGTCGTTATTTTAATAACCCCCCCCCCTGTTTTTTGCTTTTTTATACGCCTTAGGCTTAAACGGCAAGCTCTAATAATTGAGTTAGTCGTTTTAAAAAGCAAAACGATAAGCTCACTAAAAGTATATCGTTACACCTTCCGAAGGAAGTGTCGATGCTGGTTGAGCATCGGAAATACTATTTTTGTATACAAATCATCGAAAAACAGGGGGGGTGGCTATTGTAATTAACAGTATTACTGGTGAATAAGCTATTTTTCCTATGGAATTAGCTCAAAACTTATGGTTTCATAGCAATTATGAATCTATTTAATCGAACCTTAAAAAAATCACATCTATTTTTATTATTTATATTTCTTTTCTTAGTATCAGGCTGTGGCTCAGCGGGTATTAAAGGCGTTGTTGAACCGCCAAGGGTTCAGGTTCATAAAGTAGAAATGGGTAAGTTCAATTTAAGTGGTGGTACTGCCATATTTGTTCTTGATATTCAAAACCCTAATAAATTTCCAATACCTCTAGCTGGTTTTGATTATGGTTTGAGTTTAAACGGGGTGCCTGTAGCACGAGGCAATAAAAAACAACGTGTGACTATTGGGGCTGGTGGCAGTCAAAAGGTTACAGTGCCGTTAACACTTAGCTTTAGTAATATGATGAATATGATTCCAGGTTTATTGCGTGATAGGCAATTAAACTATTCTTTAGATGGTTCGGTACATTTACCTTGGTTCAATATTCCTTTTCAGCGTTCAGGTTCGGCAAGTATTCGCTAAATCTATATCTGAATATTGATATACGCTGAAAATAAACTTTTAAACATTAATTAAGTAGATGTAAATATGAGTATAAAATCCGATAGTTGGATTCGTCGTATGGCGCAAGAGCAGGGCATGATCGAGCCTTTTGAAGCAGGTCAAATTCGTGAAGATAATGGCAATAAAATCGTATCTTACGGAACATCAAGCTATGGTTATGATGTTCGTTGTGCTGATGAGTTTAAGATATTCACTAATATCAATTCTGCGGTAGTTGACCCAAAGGCTTTTGATGAAAACAGCTTTGTCGATATTCAATCAGATGTTTGTATTATTCCACCAAACTCATTCGCATTAGCACGCACGGTAGAGTACTTTAGAATTCCACGTAGCGTATTAACGGTATGTTTAGGTAAATCAACTTATGCTCGTTGTGGCATTATAGTGAATGTAACGCCATTAGAACCTGAGTGGGAAGGTCATGTAACTTTGGAATTCTCAAATACATCACCATTACCTGCTAAAATTTATGCCAATGAAGGTGTGGCTCAAATGCTGTTTTTTGAGTCAGATGAAGTTTGTGAAACATCCTATAAAGACCGTGGTGGAAAATATCAGGGGCAAAAAGGCGTTACTTTACCTAAAACTTAAGAATAGCTCATAGAATTAATAAGGAAATAAAATGAATTCAGAAAAAGTAGTTTTTGCCTTTTTTATCGTTTTAGCATTGACGCTGAATTTTGGTTTTTTCTTGGGCGGCATGGATAACGCCGAACATCATAATATCTACGAGTTATTTGCAGCCATCGTGGTGAGTTTAATTTCCACGGTTTTAAAAGTAGGGGATCGTACTCATCTTGGCGCTGTGTTTTTAGCAACAAGTTTAGTCGCTGATTTGCAATTAATAGCAGCAGCAATTGTTTGGGGCGTGGTAGCAAATGTTTATAATGAGCCGTTATCAGGGCATGCTCTTGCAACCGTTGTTTCATTGTCAGGTGGTGCTCTTTTAGCCAATATTATTTCTGTTATATTATTGATTTCTGAAACAGTATCGGTGAGAAAATAAAACTTTATAAAGACTTTTTGGGAAGTATTTTCCTATGTCTAATCTAATATACATTCTTTTCAGGCGACTACGCTCGCCAATGATTCTGCTGATTCTTGTCTACGCAGTATCTATTACAGGTTTTGTGATTATTCCTGGGGTTGATGATAACGGACAAACTTGGCAAATGTCCTTTTTTCACGCCTTTTATTTCGTAAGCTTCATGGGGACTACTATCGGCTTTGGCGAAATCCCCTATGCTTTTACCAATGCACAACGTTTTTGGGCGTTAATCACTATGTACGCTACGGTTATTTCGTGGTTATACGGGATTGGTGTGTTGTTGAGTGTATTTCAAGATTCTGTTTTTTTACATCAAATGAAAACCAATAGTTTTTCACGCCGAATAAGAAACCTCCGCGAGCCTTTTTATATTATTTGTGGGTATGGTGACACCGGTGTACAACTTGCAAAGTCATTATCAAGCGAGGGGATTATATCTGTTATTATTGATCCTAGCCCTGAGCGGATAAATGAGCTAGAAAGTGAAGATTTTTTGATACCACCGCTTGGCCTTTGTGCAGATGCTTCGCAATCAGAAATTCTCGAAATGGCAGGGATTAAGCAACAAAACTGTCAAGGTATTGTCACGATTGCAAATGATGATACGGTCAACTTAACGGTTGCTGTAGTTGCACAATTATTGAATCCTAAGCTACGACTGATAGCCCGTGCAGAAACTCCAGAAGCCGAGGCAAATATCTTATCTTTTGGTGCAAATGAGGTTATCAACCCATTTGAAACTTTTGCATTTCGTTTATCTTTAGCACTTCAATCATCGAGCTTATATTGTCTTTATGATTGGACTACCTGTGCATCAGGGGCGACGATGAATGAACCACCTATATTAGCATCAGGTAATTGGATTATTTGTGGGTTTGGGCGCTTTGGTGGTGCCCTCTACGAACACTTAGATGACAGTGATGTAAAGCTTAGTATTATAGAACCGGATCGTCAACGACGTGATCTTCCATCAGGTTCTATCATAGGTCGCCCCACAGAAGCCCCAACACTCAAAAAAGCGGGCATAGAAGAAGCCTCTGGTATAATTGCAGGTACAGACAATGATGCTAATAATCTCTCAATATTACTTACCGCTTCAGAGTTAAATCCTGATATTTTCCGTATTGCGCGTCAAAATGAAGATAAAAATAGTCACTTATTCCAAGCAGCAGAATTTGAGATGCTGATGCAACGCGGTAGTATTGTTGCAAACACTATTTTTGCTTTAATTCGCACGCCAATGCTAGGTGATTTTTTACGAATTGTTTCACGCTTCAAAAAAGAGAAAGCAGGTGAGGTTATTAGTCGAATGATTGGCGTGGTTGAAGATGATGTGCCGAAGCTTTGGGAGTTTCAAGTTACCGAAGAAGATACCCCTGCATTGTACAAAACGATTCAAACACGACAAACTACAGTAAGAGAAATTTTTCAAGGTGAGACCTTACACGGGTCAAACCATCGAGAAAAATCACTATCTGCAATGCCTTTATTTATGAAGCGTGACGATAGTAATGTATTGCTTCCTGAAGATGAACGTATCATTCGAGTTGGTGATAGATTTTTGATTTGTGGTACACAGGGTGCGCACCGACAAATGAATAACCTCTTATCAAATATTAATTTATTAGAGAATATTCTAAGTGGTGAAGAAATTCCTACTGGTATTTTATGGCGCTGGATGACGGGAAAGAACTTATCTGATGAAAAAGTACCACGTGAATCTACAAAAAAAGAGGATAGTCGGTGAATGAGATGAAAACAGTAAACGTAGTTTTTGTATGCATGGGCAATATCTGTCGTTCTCCTACTGCTGAGGGTGTGTTTCGTCATGTTGTGCAAGCAAAGAACTTGCAGGATGTCATTAAGATGGATTCTGCCGGTACGCATGCTTATCATATAGGTGAATCGCCAGATTCTCGTTCGCAGGCTACAGCAAATTCTCGTGGTGTGGATTTATCGGCGCAACGCGCACGTAAAGTTGAAGCTAATGATTTTGATCGCTTTGACTATGTTATTGCGATGGATCGTTCTAATTATGAAAACTTGAAAGTATTAGCAACACCAAACCAACAAAAAAAACTACATCTATTGATGAATTTTACATCAACTTGGGATGATGCCGAAGTGCCAGATCCATATTATGGTGCAGGTGATGGTTTTACCACCGTGTTTGATATGGTGCAGTCAGCATCTGAAGGGTTACTTGAAACTATTATTAATAACGATTTATAAGCTGATTTGTTACAGGAGTGTTTAGAAACGGCTGCCTGATTTTTTACTCTATAAATTTTAATATTCAGATGTAGATAGATTCAAAAAAGCCCCACCGACTAAATAAGTTGGTGGGGCTTTTTTGTGTATCGCTTATGCAGCTTTTATACGGTAAAACCTTTACTCAGAGCTGTCAGAATCAGCTTTCTTTGTTGGTGCTTTTGTCTTCGTTTCTGCCTTAGCTTTAGTTGCTGTACTACGTTTTGTTGTAGTCGTTTTTTTAGTTACGGCTTTAGGCTTAGTAGCCGGCTTTTCTGCTGTCTTTTTGATTACCTTTGGTGTTGACTCCTTTTTTACAGATTCTTTCTTTGCTTTAGCTGGTGCTTTGGATGCAGTTTTTTTAGCAGGCGCTTTTTTCTTCGCAGGACTTTTGGCCTTAGGCGATGTTGAAGCTTTCTTAGTCTTTGTTGTGCTACTAGGCTTTGATGAAGCGTCATCACTACTTGTAGATGATTTTCTACGAGTAGTTGTCGTTATACTGCTAGCCTTTTCTTCTTTAGGTGATGCTATCTTAGCTGTCTTAGTGGTAGCGGTTTTTTTCTTTGGCGCTGCCTTTTTTGCTTTGTTAGCTGGTTTAGTTTCTGCGGTAGTTTCAGTAGTTTTTTCTTCTACTTTAACACTAGACTCAGATTTACTACGGCGTTTTGTTGATGTGCTTGCACTAGGTTTTTTCGTCGCTGTTCTTTCTGTTTTATTATCAGTTGTTGTTGATGTTTTTGTATTTTTTGTAGCTTTCGTGGTTGTAGAAGTAGACGTTTCTACTGGTGACTTTATAGCAGGCTCAGTAGTGAAGCTTACTTTTTCTGAAACTGCATTATTTGACTTGGGTTTATTAACCTTCGGTGTCTTAGGGGCTGTAGGTTTCATTTTTGCAGACTTTGCAGATGGAATCTTAATTTCAATGGGTGTTTGATCATTAGTTGCAACAGAATCTGCAGTATTACCATCTTTTACAAACTTGTTTGTATGCTTTTCATTACCACGGTTTGAATGATGCTTCTGTGGTGCTTGATTATCAGATTTTTGATGATTACCTTTATTTGCGTTAGGGTTATTTTTACCGCGGTTATTTGGCTGATTTTGCTGTTTAACCTGAGGCTTTTTATTTTGACCTTGGTTAATATTCTGCTTACCATTTTGGTTAGGTTTTTGATTATTCTGCTTGTTGGGATTTTTATTTCTATTTTGGTTGTTAGAATTACGGTTCTGGTTTTGATTGCTTCTGTTGTTTTTATTAGAACCACGATTATTATTATTTTTGTTCGTATTATTACGATTGCGGTTATTATTTTTATTATGACTATTTTGGTTTCTGTTAGCTGGACGAGCACGTTTTTTAGGCTCTTCTTTAGCTTCTTCTACTTTTTTGGTGCCAAATAATGCACTAAAGATACGTTTAACAACGCCAGGATTTTTAGCTTCTGCTAATGCCTGTGGTGAAGGAGCAGGAGTAGTAGGTTGAACATTGCTCACAGCCGCTACTTGCACCTTTTGTGATGCAATTTCTTTAGTGCTTTCAGCCTGTACTTCTGGCTTGGTTGTGCGTGTATAACTATTTTGTGGCGCATCAATTTCATCTTCTTTATAACGAATGATTTCGTAATGAGGTGTATCCAAATCAATATTTGGTAAAACCGTTAATTGAAGATTATGACGTGCCTGTATTTCAGCCAGTGATTGGCGTTTTTCATTTAGAATAAATGTAGCAACCTTAACAGGTGTTTGTGCAACCACTTCCATCGTGCCATCTTTCATTGCCTCTTCTTCCATTAATCGAAGGATAGACAATGCCATAGATTCGATGCCACGGATTGTACCTTGGCCACTACAACGTGGACAAACAATCTGGCTTGATTCACCTAGTGATGGTCGTAAGCGTTGGCGAGACATTTCTAATAAACCAAAGCGTGAGATACGACCAATTTGAACACGGGCACGATCAACTTTTAGCGCATCGCGTAACTGACGCTCAACCGCTCGTTGGTTTTTATTCGGTTGCATATCGATAAAGTCGATAACAACCAAACCACCTAAATCTCTCAATCGAAGCTGTCTTGCAACTTCATCAGCGGCTTCTAAGTTGATATTTAGAGCCGTCTCTTCAATGCTACGCCCTTTTGTTGCTCGAGCAGAGTTCACATCAATTGCTGTCATCGCTTCTGTGTGATCAATTACGATAGAGCCACCAGAAGGTAATGTAACTTCACGGTGAAATGCAGACTCAATTTGATGCTCAACTTGGTAACGGCTGAATAATGGAACCGTATCGGTGTAATGTTTTAGTTTCTTTAAATTATGAGGCATAACAGCGTTGATAAAATCATGCGCCTGTTGATATACGCGATCATTATCAATAATAATTTCGCCTACATCTTTTCGAAAGTAATCACGCAAGGTACGAATAATTACATTACTTTCTTGATAGAGCAGAGTACCAGGTTCACTTTGTTCGTTTGCATCTTTAATAGCCGCCCAAAGTGTTTTGAGATAATCCATATCCCAAGTCAATTCTTCAAGCTCACGACCAACACCCGCAGTACGCACGATCGCACCCATTCCTGTATCTAGTTCAAGTTGGTCTAGTATTTCTTTAATCTTATGACGATCTTCGCCTTCGATGCGGCGTGATACGCCACCTGCGCGTGGGTTGTTTGGCATTAATACCAAGTAACGACCTGCAAGGCTTATTTGTGTGGTTAATGCCGCGCCTTTGTTGCCACGCTCTTCTTTATCAACTTGAACAAGCACTTCTTGTCCTTCTTTGATAACATCTGCAATAGATGGGCGACCACCATTTTTATTTCCACCAGACTTTTTATTTGTTTTTTTGTAATACTCTTTTGAGATTTCTTTATACGGTAAAAATCCGTGACGGTCAGCACCATAATTTACAAATGCAGCTTCTAAACTAGGTTCAACGCGAGTGATAACACCCTTGTAAATATTTGCCTTTTTTTGTGCTCGGAAGGGATGCTCTATATCAAGATCGTAGAGGTATTGGCCATCGACCATTGCAACGCGGATTTCTTCTTGCTGTGTAGCGTTTATTAGAATTCTTTTCATGTTTAACGTTTCCTGTTTATTTTTGAATAGGATTTAATCTATTCAATGACAGCTCACGTTTTGCCAAACCCTGAGATATACCAAGCATTGTATGTTGGTACATGGGCTAATCAGCTTTTGCATCGATAGAATATCACTATTAAAACAGTGACTTATCGCTATTAAAGCATCAAGAAGCACACATAAATCTTATTAGTCGTACCCTTCTAGTGCAGTTGCATTAGAAGCGGCTCTTAAGATGTTTTTAGAAAATTAAAGATTGTTAATTTACAGTATTGTTAATTACAGCCCAGTCCTGTTTTTTTAATAGTCACAGGTTATTTATTTCTTAAAAATTGTGTATTAGTTTGAAGTAAGTATTTACAATTTAATTACTTCTTCTACTTCAAAATAATTCTTATTCTGATTTTAAATAGGCTTGTCAGGCATATTTTTGAAT